>JALVNE010000008.1 GCA_027026755.1 Sedimenticola sp.
TACCTCACCCGTCTCAATCGCCCGCATCACCTCAGCCTTGCCAATGCCACGTTCGAACATCCTGGCAATGGCATGACCACTGAATGTCACCGAAGAGCAGTTCGGTCGCATTCAACCCACCCGGCGGATCAGTTCGACCCCTTGCGGCAGGCCATCCTCGTTGACCCCGACCTCGTAATCGGAAAATGCCCGTGGCACCGCGACATCAGGCTTTTTGTTCACGCTGATGCGCTCGAACAAGTCGTGGGCATGGGCGTTGCCCAGCCTGCTGTCGTGCTTGAAGACATAGAGCCCGCGGGTGGCCATTTCGCCACGGGCGGCGGAGCGGTCATGCTCGAACATGTTTTCCAGCGCCTGCCAGAGCAGTTCCAGGTCGTCTTCGGAAAAGCCGGTCTGGCCAGCCAGGGGCGCGGAGACGAAGCCGTGGGCAATGTACAGGCCATAGGGAACGGTGTGCTTGCGGCCCATGGTGCGGTTGTCGCCCTCCTGCTTTTCCGCCTCGGCCTCGGTGGCCACCGCCATGCGGGTGATGGAATGCTCCTGGGCGAAAATGGGATCGACCGAACGGGCGAAGGTGAGTTGCACCGGGCCGCGCACCTGACCGCAGTTGACGCCGGTGGACATGACGGCGCCAAAAGTTCGTACATCGTAAAAGTTCTGGCACATCCAGTCCCGGGCCTCGTTGACTTTGTCGCCCCCCTTGCGTTTTTTCGAGCCGCTCTTGAGCAGATCTTCTGCACCTATGGCGACATAAGCGCGCTCATGTTGCTGGTTGAGAATCGCCTTTTCCTTGACATAGATTTCGTAGGGTGGCTGCTCCTCTTTGACCAATCCGACATAGTTGCGCACCTTGCGCTTGAGGCTGACATCAGTGACCAGCCCCTTGCCGGTTTCGGCATCGACACGCGGCAGGTTGCCAGCATCCGGGTCGCCGTTGGGGTTGCCGTCCTTCACGTCGAACAGCAATACAAAATCATATCGGTTTGCGAGACTCATTGGTCATCTCCTTGTACGGTTTCGGGTTCATGTTTTTTGAAAAAGTCCTGGCGCTGGTGGTAATAGCCGATGGCGAAGCGGCCCTGATCCTCCAGCGACAAATGGGGCGGAAAATCGCCGATGCCGTCTATGATCTGGCCAAGCAGGCGCTCGAAATTGACCTCCCGGCCCTTGTTTTCCAACTTGCTCAAGTGGTGTTTCGACAGTTTGATGAGGGTGGGGAAAACCGACACCGGTGTGCTCGATGCGGAGCCGTAGTAACGGTCGCGGATGGTGGCGTTGATGCCAGGATTGGCCTCTTCCTGGATTTTCTCCAGCACAGCAAAAAGCCTCCCCAGCCGGTAGCCGGGGTTGGTGTTGTCGGGGTCCAGTGACACGGTGAGTTCCTCCTTTTGCTCTGGATTCGAAATTCGGGTGGCGCGATTGAGACAGCCCTTGATCAGGGCGGCGCGCGGATAGGTGATTTCCCGCTCAGCGCGGCAGCGTTGTACAGCCGCCGCCAGCAAAGTGCGGGGATAAGGGCGGCCTTCGAGAATGGCACGCAGGGTGTCGCCAGCGAGGTTGGGCGGGATGTTGTCCGCCTTGCCCTGCAGCGCCGTGCTCGCCAGCAGGCGGAACAGCGGCAGGTATTCCAGTTGTTTGCCCCTGTGGACGATAAGGATGTCCTTGAAGTGCTGAATGACCTGAATGGCCAGTTCGCCCACCGTGGTCACCTGCCAGAAACGCACCGCGATACGGGCGGCGTTGGGTGCCAGGCCAAGAATAAAGAAGCGGGTATCGGCATCGCCGCCAACATAACGCCCGTGATGAATAGATTTGAACAGGGCAGCTACCTTCTCGGTTTGACGATCCGGATCATCTTTTTTTGGCTCGCCAAAGATATCGACCACATCGGTTTCCATGTCTGTGCGCTTTTCCGCCCAGAACACAGTGGAGCTGTCGCCGACTTGCAGGCGCTGGGGCGAGCCTTTGCGAAGCAAATGGTTGAGCGCGGTGGTGTAAGCAAAGGCTGGGCGCTCACCCACCGGGGCGTTATCGCCCTGCTCCTTGGCCCAGGAACGGAAGGCATCGAGATTGAACGAGATGATATTGGCGCCGGAGGTCTGCGCGCCCCAGACGCCCTTGATGGCGGGATGCAGGCGGCTGATGCCTCGCTTTTCACCTGTAACCAGGCAAATACCCTTGTCCTTGCTGTCGGCGGCTTGTTCCGCCAGTCGTTCGATGCTGTCTTTCACAACGGGACGCTGGCAGACCAGCTCACTCTCGCCAGCAAGACGAAAGCTCAGATTGGGATTCGCACGCAACGCCTTCCAGACGGGCAGGCGCATCAGGTCGGGACAGACGAAGCCTTCCAGGAATGCCAGCACCGCGACAATGCCCGGATCACTGGCTGCCGGTTCCGGCAGCGAGCGGATGCGTTCGACGAAGGCCTCCTGTTGTTGCAGGACGCGAGCCGGATCGGGCTTCTTCTGCCCCTTCTTCACCTTGCGCGGGATGGCCAGTACATATTCGGCATTGTCCCA
>JALVNE010000009.1 GCA_027026755.1 Sedimenticola sp.
CCAAGGAAGAAACCTATGGCTGGCTGGGACAGTTCCCCCGGCTGCGGGAATGGGCGGGAGATCGGGTTATCCGCAACCTTGCGGCGCACGGCTATTCCGTCAAGAACAAGCTGTTTGAAGATACCATTGGCGTGAAGCGCACCGACATCGAAGACGATCAATACGGCGTCCTGACCCCCATTCTCACGGAAATGGGGCGCGCGGCAGCAGAACACCCTGATGAGCTGGTATTCACCGCGCTGAAAAACGGCCTGAATACCCTGTGCTTCGATGGCCAATACTTCTTTGATGCGGATCACCCCGTCAAAGATCAAAGCGTTAGCAACGTGGATTCAAGCGGCACGGTGGATGGCAATCCCTATTGGTACCTGCTGGATACAACCAAAGCCATTAAGCCCTTTCTGTTTCAAGAGCGGGTTCCCTACAAACTTCACGCCTTGACCAAGGATGAGGACGAAAACGTTTTCATGCGGGATGAATACCTGTACGGCGTCCGGGCGCGTTCCAATGTGGGGTACGGCCTGTGGCAGCTTGCCTATGCGTCAAACGCTGTCCTGACGGCGGACAACTATGCCAAGGCACGAGAAGCCATGCAGTCTCTGAAGGGAGAGGAAGGCCGCCCCCTGGGGATAAAGCCGAATGTATTGATCGTGCCGCCCTCCCTTGAAACCTCTGCGCTGGAGTTGATAGCGGCTGGATTTATCCCTGACCAGACGGCAAGCGCCACCAAGACCAATATCTGGAAGGACACTGTGAAGGTCATTGTTTCCCCTTGGTTGGTGTAACCAGCGGGTAGCGGGCAAGACGCAGGCCACGGGCGAGACAGGCAAGCCATAGCCTGTGGCCGCACAGCCGTAGTGATCGGGCGGCTGTGTTTTGCCAATGGCTTGCCTGGGATCGTCTCCAGTCCCCGGCCTCGGAGCCTCTAGGCCGCCCCCTGGCGACAAAAAAAGCCCGGCAATCATGCCGGGCTTTCTAGTAAGGGCGGGCTGGTCACCCTTACCGCCCCATGTGTCCTATGAGGGCACCAGCCACCTCAGCACATGATGGGCCGTTTACTACCTCCCTACCGTGACATCAAATAAGGGAATGCCAAGCTTATGGCAGGAAGGGAAAATTGTGCAAACGTTTTTGCGAAATTGTGCAAACGTTTCTGGCGCTTACACCCAAATAATGGTGCCAATTGGCATTCCCTCAGGAAAGCGCCCGATTTCTACGTCAGTCGAGAGAAAAACGGGCAAATTCCCATGGTTTCCCCGCCGCACGGTGCTTTTCCACCGTTCCGGCGTTAATTTCACAACCACTGGCCCAGCAGTCGTCCTGCCGGCATCGGCAATAAGGTGAAAATTACAAGGACGAATAGGAAAGGCGTGCGCTTGGTGGCGCTTTTATCCCGGAGAGAAATATCGCCGGCAGTTGCCGATGCCCTGAACCCAATGCTGTGCCCGGGCTTCAACCACCGTTTCCACTTTCTCTGGCCGCCCCACCAGGGAATGAAACAGGCTCTCGAAGGATTGGGTGAGTTCCTGCCAGGAACGGCCTTCCAGGCCCAGGCGTTGCAGAATGGGTAACTGGGCGGCATCGATATGGCCTGCCTTGTCTTCCCGAATCGCCCGGCCTGTCCAGTCCAGAAGGTCCAGATAATCCTTAAAAGCAAACGGAATGCCCTTGGGTGCATCCTGCCGGTGATTTTCCACAAAAGGCAGCAGCTCAACAGGTTGGGTCTGTTTCTGCAAAGCGGTACGAATACGCTTGCGTACAGAGGTGTATTTCGATTTTTCCGGCGTGTCTGCCTGCTTCGCCCGCACCGGGTTCAAATCCACATAGGCCATGCAAGCCAACAATGCCGCTTCATCCAGCAGGGCTTGTGACTTGAACCGTCCCTCCCAGAACCGCCCGGTACAGCCGTCCTCCGCATTGGCCTGGCGGGCAATGGCCTCGTTCAGGCAACGCATGAACCAACTGATGGACGTCAGCCGTTCCCGCCAGACTTCCGCCTGTCGGGAAAGCTCCGTTTCCTGGGCTTCATGCAATGGCTTACCAGACAAAAAAGCCTGGGAAATCAAAGTGCCGGCAAACAATTGATGCCAGCGTTCCACCACCTCCCGCAAGGACCAGGTCTGGGCCATATCCTGGTCCACATGCAAAACCACATGGGTATGGTTGGACATGACCGCATAGGCACAGACATCGATGGCAAACACCCCGGCCAGCTCCAGCAAGCGGGATTCTACCCACTCACGGCGGTGCTCGAAAGATTTCCCTGTGACAGGGTCTTCCCCGCAAAGGAAAGCGCGCCTGACGCAGCGGGAAACACAATGGTAATAAGGGGTATCGTCCAGGCTGATGAGGGCTTTTCTGGATTTTGGCATGGGAAATCCTTTTTTCAGTAGTTCTCCAAGTGTTCTCTATTCTGCCTGCGGATGGGAAGGGTGTCAATGGGTGTGTCAATGGGTGGGTGTCCAAAACTGGGGGTGTCAATGGGTGGGTGTCCAAAACGGTGGGGGGAG
>JALVNE010000010.1 GCA_027026755.1 Sedimenticola sp.
TTAGAATTCTTTCTCTATTTCCGGCACACTATCTTTAGCCCACTTTACAGCGTTGGCGGCAGTAATAAATGGAGGCTCGCCTCCTTCCGCTAACATGCCATCTGTGATTTCACATAAAACTGCAGCAGCGATAACCGATGTCATGAGTTCGCGAAAATCAGAACGGGTGACAAGCGTAACCATGAAAGACCTATCGCCAAGTTCGTTTGCTTCTTCTTGGGTTAGCATCCCTTCTTCCAGAAATTCCTTGATATCCACTTGTTCAGCCCAATACTCGAATCCAGCATCCTCTCCCTTGTACTTACAGGGTATAAAGCCTTCATGAGCTACCGGGTCAAAGTCAATATCCATATCCATTTCAAATCCATTTGACCGGATCGCATCCAGCCACTCTTGAGGAGATGGCAGCTTCTCCCTAACCATAAAGATACTATTTTCCACTGACATAATTGATTCCCATCATATTATCAACCCGGCACCAATATAGATGACGCTCAGCCGTGATGCACTGTTCGCCAACAAGGCATCAGGTTGCCGCTGTAGTCATTCTACAGCAAAACCTGATAACGCAGACTAAGGTTTGAAGACATCCACCCCAGTTCCTTTGGTCAGGCTACCAGTTCGGCGCAATGGGCAGCCGGCGCCTGCTACCCAGTTCCGTGCTCACAAACTCCAGCACGGCTATGGGCTTGTCCGCCATTTCCCGTTTTCTGTCCAGGCGGCCTTTGCCGGCTTGGGAGGAGGAGCTTGGAGGGGCTGGCGTGCCGGGAAGGGTCGGAGTCAAATCAGGGTGATGTCTTGTAAACCCAATGGCGCGGGAAGATTTGACTCCGACCCCGGAGGTTCCTCTGGATCACCCCATATGCGGCGCCATTTTCTCCGCATTGGGAGCATGAACAATGCCCCGTTCTGTGACGATGGCATCCACCAGCGCCGCCGGGGTCACGTCGAACACGGGGTTCCAGGCGCCCGCGCCGGGGCTGGCCACCCGCTTGCCGCCGCAGGACAGCAACTCGTCCGGGTCGCGGGTTTCGATGGGGATGTCCGCCCCCGTGGGGCAGTTCATGTCGATGGTCGAGGTGGGCGCCGCCACCATGACTTTCACGCCATGGGCCCTGGCCACCAGAGCCAGGGAATAGGTGCCGATCTTGTTGGCCACGTCGCCATTGGCGGCGATGCGGTCCGAGCCCACGATGACCCAGTCCACGCCTCCCGCCGCCAGTCGCGCCGCCGCCGCGCCGTCCGCCAGCAGGGAAACGGGAATGCCGTCCCGTTCCAGTTCCCAGGCCGTGAGACGGCTGCCCTGCAGCCAAGGGCGGGTTTCGTCAGCATACACATGCTCCAGCTTTCCTGCCTTCCAGGCGCTGCGAATCACGCCCAGGGCCGTGCCATATCCTCCCGTGGCCAGGGCGCCAGCATTGCAGTGGGTGATGACGCAGGTCTTTCGTTGGATGAGGGAAGCCCCCAGATCACCCAGGGTGTGATTGGCGGCAATGTCTTCATCGTGAATGCTACGGGCCTCGGCCAGCAGCGCCGGTTGCGGATCGGCCTCGTCCGCCAGGGTCACCGCCACCGCCTTCATGCGGGAGATGGCCCAGCCCAGGTTCACCGCGGTGGGGCGCGCCGCCGCCAGCCGGGCAAGATCCTCTTCCATGGCCGCCTTCCAGCCGCTGTGCGCCTGCCGCCAGGCATCCCGGGCCGTCAGCACCACCCCGTAAGCGGCGGTCACACCTATGGCAGGGGCGCCCCGCACCACCATGTCAGTGATGGCGGCGGCAGTGTCCAGCGCATTTTCGCAATGAATGAACACTTCTTCATGTGGCAGACGCCGCTGGTCCAGCAGCAGCAGACGGTTCTGATCCCACAGAACGGCATCATCGGCTGTGACGGGACGGGACAGTTCCAGGATGTTCATAACGGCGCAAGAGACGGACCACGCCCCTTCTCCATGAGGTAGGTATAATCTGCGCATTATAAGTGAAACGCCGTCCACACCACCATGCATGCCGACACCCTCATCCATGCTTCCTGGATCATTCCTGTGGCGCCCGCCGGCCAGGTCCTGGAGCAGCATGCCATTGCCATCGACCAGGGCCGCATCAGCGCCATCCTGCCTTCCGCCGAGGCCCGGGAGCAGATCAGCGCCGGCACCCTGGTGGAGCTGCCGGATCATGCCCTGATCCCCGGCCTGGTCAATGCCCATACCCACAGCCCCATGAGCCTGTTCCGCGGCCTGGCGGATGACATCCCCCTCATGGACTGGCTGAATCAGCACATCTGGCCCGCGGAACAGCGCTGGGTGAACGCGGAATTCGTCGCCGACGGCAGCCGCCTGGCCATGGCGGAGATGATCCGCAGCGGCACCACCTGCTTCAATGATATGTACTTCTTCCCGGATGTCACCGGGCAGGCCGCCCTGGAAGCCGGCATGCGCGCCGTCCTGGGCATGATTCTCATCGACTTTCCCTCCGCCTGGGCCGCCGATGCCGACGATTACCTGGACAAGG
>JALVNE010000011.1 GCA_027026755.1 Sedimenticola sp.
CTTCGCAAGGCGGTACCCCGTTTTGAAGAATTGCGGCAGCAACTCGAAGCCTTGTCGGTCAATCAGGAACTGCTGGATCAGGCAGAGCGCATCGAAAACCTGCATGAACGCCTGGGCGGCTATCGTAAGGCCCAGCAGGACCGTCCTCATCTTCAAGCCGAACGCCAACAGCTGCTGACCGATATCACATCCCTTCTCAAGGAAATCCGGCCCGATCTGCAACTGGAGGACATCGAAACACTGCGCCCCGTTTTGGCAAGACGGCAGGCCATTGCCGAGCTGGGCGCCAAACGGGCGGTACTCGATACGCGACAGGAACAAGCCCAATCCCGCTTGCGCGAAACCCAAAGCCGCCTGAAAAACGCGCGCAAGGAACGGGACGAGATTCCCCCGCCCGGTTCCACGGAGGCATTGCAGCGGGCCATTCTGGCTGCCAGGAAAGAAGGGGAGCTGGATGTGTTGATTCTCACCACCCAAAACCTGCTTGCCAGCCTGCAAAGCGCCTCCCAGGCCAATCTTGCGCGAATCCCGCTTTGGCAGGGCAGACTGGAAGAAGTGATGGGACTGGCGCTGCCCAGCCGGGAAAGTATCCAACGATTCGAAACAGACTATGACCAACTCGAATCCCGGCTCCAGCGGCTGGAGGAGAAAAAACAGGAAGTCATGGACGCCATGGGCGATACCCTGCAGCGTCTCGATGAACTCCAGGGCGCAGGCACCGTGCCCACGGAAGCGGATCTCGTGGATGCCCGGCATGAGCGGGATGAAATCTGGCACTTGCTGCGGCGCCGGTGGGCCGATGGTGAGAACCCAAACGTCGAGGCAAGCGACTGGCCAGAGGAAGGGACATTGCCAGATGTCTATGAAAAACGCTTGACTACCAGCGATGAACTGGCCGACCGTCTGCGCCGTGAAGCCGACCGGGTACACGCTTTGGCCAGCCTGCAGGCGGCCTTGGAGAGCGGGCAGCGCCAAATGCAAAGCATCGACGAAGCCCTGGAAACCGTGCACGTCGAGAAAGAACGGTTGGATGCTCGATGGCAGGCTGTGTGGGCACCCGCTCAAATTGTTCCGCTCAGTCCAAGAGAAATGCGGGGCTGGCTGGATGCCTTCGGGAAACTGCGTGAGCAAGTGGAACAACTCGAGCAGCAGCGCCAGGAATTGAGGGAACTCGAACAAAAGCGCGTCCGGCACATTCAACACCTTGAAGAACAGCTGCGCGCATTGGGAAAACAAAGCACCACACCGACAGAGCTGGAAACCCTGCTCATGGAATGCGAAGCTCTGACCGCACAGCTCGACAGCGACAGACACAAACGCCATTCACTGGAAAAAGAGGTCAGGGACCGCGAAGCCGAAGTGGAGTCCTTGAACCAGACACTGCAATCCGCAACCGAAGCCCTCGAAACCTGGAGAAGCCAGTGGCAGGAACTCATGCAGCAGCTGGGTTTGCCCACAGATACTTTGCCTTCGGAAGCCAATGACTACATTGAAAATGTCAGAACCCTCTTCGAGAAACAGCGGGACGCGGAAAAACTGGCCATTCGCATCAACGCCATAGACGAAGACGCCAAGGCTTTCCAGGGGCAGGTAGCTGCCTTGGCGAAAAAAATTGCCCCGGAGTTTGCTGACATGCCTGCTGATGATGCGGCAATGCATCTGAACCAGTTGCTGGCGGAAAACCGCTCAAGAAAGACCACAGGCCAGCAACTGAAAGCGCAGATAGAACAAGTCAAAGAAGAAATACAGGGCGCCAAGGCATCCATCCAGACCATGGAGGATCGTCTGGACGCCTTGTGCAAAGAAGCCAATTGCAGCGACTACAGCCAACTCAAAGTCAGGGAGCATCAGTCTGCGCAATACCGTGAAATCAAGCAGGCCATCGCGGCCATCGAGCAGGAGATTCTGGAAGCCGGCGAGGGCAATTCCATTCCGGCGCTGGAGGCCGAAGCAGAAGGCATGGACTCGGACACACTTCCAAGCAAAATCAATGCATTGAGAGATAAAATTGAAGAAGAACTTGAGCCCCGGCAAACCGAATTGGCCGAAACCAAGGGACGCGAGGAAAAAGAACTGGAACTCATGGATGGCAACGATGAAGCCGCCATGCTGGCTGACCAGGCAAACGAACAGTTGGCCGCTGTTCGGGCTGACGCAGAACGCTATGTTCAGCTGAAACTCGCCAGCAAAATATTGCGCGACCAGATCGAGCGTTACCGCAAAGAAAACCAGGGGCCGCTGATCACGCGGGCCAGCGAACACTTTTCCGCCCTCACGCTCGGATCTTTCGACAGGCTCATGACCGATTTCAATGAAAAGGATGAGCCGGTGCTCACGGGCATTCGCAAAGGGGGAGAGCGCGTGCATGTGGAGGGCATGAGTTCAGGCACCCGGGATCAGCTCTATCTGTCACTGCGCCTGGCGTCCCTGGAAAAGTACATGGAAAGCGCCGAGCCCATGCCATTCATCGTGGACGACGTGCTCGTGGATTTCGACGATGC
>JALVNE010000012.1 GCA_027026755.1 Sedimenticola sp.
TAGCAGAGCTCCCAACGGAGGTCCCGCTCACGGTTTTGATGATCACCGCGATCGGCACAGGGACGAAATTGAACGACGATTCGCGCGAATCGTGGGGGCGGAACTCATCAACAAACTCGCCCAGGGAAAAAACACAGACATTCTGGTCATCGCAGCAGAACGCAGAATGCTGGGAATGCTGCGCAACATTGTTGAAAAGAGACTTCCGCCAACAATCAAGGTAAGGGAACGAGGCGAAGATCTGGGCAAGCTCAGCGCAGGGCAACTCCACACGCACCTGGCAAGAGAAGGCGTTATTCCGGCACGCAAACCACCCGGAAGCCGGGGAGAGACTCATCCACGGTGAATCGCCCAGCTAAAGAGCATTCTCGATACTCACCGTGGTTGTTCAGCCTTTCTATTACCACACCCGATGTGTCTTGGGGGTCCGTGTCAGATGACATGGCGATCCGGCCATATGCCCTTTTTCATACTCAAGAAAAAATAGAAGTGTTTTTGCTACGTCATTGTTCTTTCTGTTATTCTACTGATTGGCTCGAGTATTGCTGATACCTGATGAATAGAACAGGTAAGGGGCGAGCTGTCTCGCTACTACAAAAACAGTGGGATTTGACATGAAGAAACCATCTTTCAGAAAAGAGAGGCAGTTTGCCTGTCTGCTGGTGCTATTAACCCTGTTTGGTTCTGCCGGGCTGACCCATGCAGCAGAGGGTGATGGGGCTGCCCCCGTCGATGGCGATATCAACAAGAAAGTCGATAATCCGGTACTGCATCCGGCGATTCCCCTGCTGGATGAAGATGGCGGGCATGTGCTGGACAGTGGCAAGCCCTACAGCCCGCGTCAGAGCTGTGGCTCTTCCAACTGCCATGACTATGAGGCTATCACCCGCGCCTACCATTTCGAGATGGGACGTGATGAGGCGAGCGATGATTTTGGCGCCCTCCATAATCTGCCCCATCTGGTGTCACCGGGCTACTTTGGCGGCTATGCCTGCATGGGGGGCAGCAACCCCGAGGTGCTGGCGAAGAAGCGCAACGCCTCGGCGGAACAGTTCGCGGATCGGGGCGCGGCTGGCTGGATCATCCGCTGTATCGGATGCCATACCGGTGGTGGCTGGGCGGAGAAGGATCGGGAGGGGCGGCGTTATGATGATACCGATCCCGGCTCGGTGGCGCCGCTGGATGGTGACTATTTCAACCGGGGAACCGGCGAGGACAACCGGGATGCCGACATCACCACCGTCAGCCAGTGGGACTGGAAGAGGAGCGGCGTGGTGGAGGCGGACTGCCTGCTCTGTCATGCCGATTTCAGCCGCTTGACCAAAGGGGATCCCGCGCTGGCCGGTGAAGAGAGCAGTGACGCCCTCACCCATCTGCGTGAATTGCGCCGTACCTATCTGGTGCGGGGATATCGCGCCTTCCGGTACGCACCGTCGGCCACCCTGGAATTTTTCAATCTGCGCCACGAGGCGTGCGGCGAGAACGAGCCGGGCTGCGCCACGGACGATCGTACGCTGCTCACCTTTGCGCGGGATCTTGAAAAGGAGCCACCCATCCACAGCCGCGCCACGCCTGCCTACGCCCTGCTGCTGGATGAAAACGGTGAGCCGCGGCTCAACTGGAACCGGGATGCCTTTGACGAGGATGGCAAGGTGAGGCTCCCGCTGCTGCGCTTCCCCGGTAACGACAACTGCATGATGTGCCACCGCACCAGCAACTCGCGGCGCGGTTTCTACGGCTTCGGTGAGGGGGCGGAGGCCCTTTATGACGAGGAGACCGGCATCCTGATCGAGGACTATCAGGACGACGTTCACAAGGGCAGGACCTGGACCGACCCGGTCACCGGCGAGGAGCGGCGGATCGAGAACTGTAACACCTGCCACGCCCGCAACTACTTCCGGGCAACTTGGGCCAACACCGATCTCAACGCCAATCACGACATCCTCAAGGGGAACTCGGACATGGACGTGCGCAATGATCTGGACTACAACCCCAACGCCAAAAGCTGTGAGTATTGCCACAACGACTCTCCTCAGCCGGTGATTCCCTCCGGTCAGGAGGACATGGTGTCCGCCCACCTGGAGCGCTGGAAGAACAGTGGTTTCATGGCGGGCTATCCCGAGTCCTCTCTCATCCGCATCACCAGGACCCATCTGGACGTGGTGAGTTGCCAGGCCTGCCACATCACCGGCAAGAAAGGGCGGCGGGGAGAGGATTTGCAGATCATGTACCGCTATCGTCAGGCGGAGGATGGCTCGCTGAAGATCGTCCCCTACAACCCGCGTATCCGTTACTACTGGAAGGATCGCAACAGTGGCCGCATCATGACCCGCCACGAGCGCAACAGCGTCTTCGCGGCCCGCACCGGGAAGGATGGCAAACAGTACGGAGTGATCGTCGATCCGGAGACCGGGAAAGAGCTGAGCCGGGTCAGCGCCCGAATGTCCCACGGCAGCATGCGTTTCGGCGATCCCGACGACTACGCCG
>JALVNE010000013.1 GCA_027026755.1 Sedimenticola sp.
GCATCGCCATGCACGGAAGGGAAATAAACTGTTACCGCGTCATCCATGATGCCCGCTACACGATTTCCAGGTTCAACTCGTAGCGCCTGGCGCGCTCCAGCAGGTCGGTGTCAGGATGGATCCAGCTGACGGTCAGCTCCCCATTGGCATCCGGCCTGCCGCGCATCCATTCCAGCCCCCCGGAATCGACCAGGCGCACGACGGTAAAGGGATTGATGGCATCCCGCAGGGGTTTCTCCAGTTGCAGAAGAATCATCCATGGAATGCCGTATTTCTTTTTGTCGTAGAGTATAACCCTGTAACCCGTGCAGGTAAAAGTATGCGTGTCGGACTTGTCCGCCGCCGCCAGAGGGAGAATGCGGGTATCGATATTGTGACGCCGCAATGTTTCAGTCACTTCCTCGGCTATTTGGGCTTGCATGTCCTGGTAGCGGTAACGCGCCAGGGGCGAACGCAGCAGCAGGTCTTTTTCCTCGTCGCTCAACCCGGGGCCGGTGGTCAGGGATTCCCGCATTCTTTTCTCATCCAGCACCCGGACCTCATCTTCCACCAGCTGTTGCTCCAGCATGGCGGCAAGGAGTGCTTTCATGGATTCCGTTTTCATATCCTGTCTCCGGTAACAGCCATGGGGTCGCTGTCTCCCAGGCACACCAGCAGCTTTTGCAGCACTTTCTGTTTGGTCAGCTCATACAGGCGCTTGCTCATGCCTGTTTCCCTCCGATAAGCGGTTGCCGACATATAAGTCAGGCCGTTGGTATCCAGTTTGAATTCCACATTCATGATCTCCATTTCCTGCGTAGTAAGGCGCTGCAGACACTGCCGAAGAATATCTTCCATGCGCCCGTTCAGAAGCTCATCCATGAGGGGTGAGATGCCGCCGCTGGTCAGTGAATAAAGATCATCCTCCGCTACATCTACAGTACGCTCGCGGCAACATTCGCAGAACAGGTGAAAGTAATCCCTGATGCTGCTGAGCTTCTGCGGGTAGTTGTAGTCTCCGGGATGATGCTCCTTGATATAAGCGTGCAGCACGTTGAAATGTTCATCACTACAGCGATCCGTTTCCCGCTCGGGATCAAGGCGCACCAGGGATTTGCTGATACGATCCAGCCGCTCCCAGGTCTTGATCCTGCCGCTGGTTTCGCCGGTTTCCAGTGCGTACAGTTCCCGCCGGGCATTTTCCAGGAAGAATCTCAGGCATTGCCCCACCACCTGTACCGGGTCTGCCTGAGCCTTTTTCCTGCCCAGTTCCCTCTCCAAAATCGGCCCCAAGGCATCAAACTCTGCCAGAAGCCCCAGGGCCTCACTCCACAGCCCGGAAGCATCCTTGTCGGGCTTTGCACGCTGGCGCAATTCCTCCAGCACGGCATCGCGAAAGCGTTGAAAGCCGGCGCGCGAATACTGGTCTTCAGTGTCGAGCAAGACATCGACATGCCGGGCGCAAAGCCTGACGAGCTGACTTTTCAGCTTGAGCCAGTCCTGGCCCAGCCAGTCGAAGGTGTACTCAGCAGCCATGGGCAGGGTCTCAGTAGGCGCTGGTGTCGATGGTGACGGATTCAATCATCTGCGGTTTCTGCACCGGCGCCTTTTTCTTCGCGGGCGGCGCGGACTTTGGCTTGGACTGAGGCCCTTTCATGCTTTGAGCCATGCGCCTGGCCATATCCCGGGATGAAGGCGACCAGACCACCACGGCGCCCGCCAGTTTCTGCCCGGTGAGCGGATGGGTCGCGCTCCACCGCTTGACGGTGTGCAGGCCGCTGATATTCAGGGTCTGCCGCCGTCCCTGCACCACCTTCCGCAGCCGGCGGGTAATCTCGGTGCCTGAACTGGTGTCTTCGCGCTCCTGGTGAATTTGCTGCGAATCCTGATTGCTCTTGAGCACGACTTTTTCCGCGACAAAATTGACAATCAGGGCGCGGGCACGGTTTTCCGCGATTTCCTTGGCGCGGTGAATAGCGGCATTCTGCCGGTTCAGCGCGGCACGCGCCGGTTCCGCTTGGGCAAAGGCCACCACGTTGAAATGCCCCTGGTCATCAACCACCACCCGGGTGCCCCAGATGCCCAATAGCTTGGTATCCAGACTTGCAATCCATTGGTTGACATTCACCCCTTTCGCCGCCATCAGCGGCGTATCGCTGTCGTTCCGTATTCCCCAGGCCACCCGGGAAAGATTTGGCGACCAGATAATACCCACCAGCACCTGATATTCCTCTCCGACCCTGCCTTCGGAGGTATAGATGACCGCCACCCCGGCCAGGGCCTGGGTAAGCACCCGGGAAAGGGACTTGCTGAACAGCTCCTCCAATATGACTTTCTGCTTTTCTGGCGGCATGGCGTTCAGGGTGTCGGGATCATAGTCCTCGTCAGCGAGGCTGATGAGGCGATCCAGAACGGCGTCGGTGAGACGAACGGTCTTCTTTCCCCAACGATTCAGGGTACGCCGGATCTCGCTGATGTCCTTCATGTCCTGAACGA
>JALVNE010000014.1 GCA_027026755.1 Sedimenticola sp.
TCGGACATTGCCGCCGAGCTGGTGCAGCGCGTGGTGGACGCCGCGGAGAAACTGAAGGTGCAGACCGTCATCAGCCCGGAATGCGGCCATGCCTATACCGCCATCCGCTGGGAAGGCCCCAACCTCATCGGCCGGCCTTTTGGTTTCAGGGTGAGGCACATCCTGGAAGTGCTGGACGAGCTGCGCGAACAGGGGCTGCTGCAGGTGGAAGGCGTGGAGGACGCGCGCATGACCTTCCATGATCCCTGCCAGCTGGTGCGCCGCGGCGGCGTCATCGAACAGCCCCGTAACCTGATCCGCATGGTGGTGAAGAACTTCGTGGAAATGAAGGATCACGGCAAGATGAACTGGTGCTGCGGCGCCGGCGGCGGCGTCAGCGCCAATGAGGACGCGGCGGAAGTCCGCCTCAAGGCCTTCAAGCGCAAGAAAAAACAGCTGGACAGGCTGCAGGTGGACGGGCTGGTCACCGCCTGCGCCAACTGCCGCATCCAGATCGAGGAAGGTCTTGAGGAAAACGACATGGACATGCCCGTCATCGGCCTCACCGAGATGCTGGCCAGCCACTTGGTGGAAAGCGAGCACAATGATGGAGGTGAGACATGAGCCCCGTGGACAAGAACGTGGAACTGAAGGAGGCCCTGGAGCAGCTGGAATGCGGCCAGCAACGCCAGCTGGCTGCCCGTTTCGTGGAAAGCGTGCTGCCCCTGGCTAAAGACGAGCGTATCGCCAAGGTCATCGACCTCCTGCGCAGGGGCAGGCCTTCAGCCGAGGAACTGGAAGCCGCCCGGAAAATGATCAAGGCCGCCATCGTCGATTCCCATTGCCGCTGCGGTTCCGAATGTGACTGGAAGGAGCAGGCCACCTATTTCGTGGCCCGGGCCGCTGCTGCTGCCGTGGCCCCGGAAAACAAGTGCGTCACGCGTAACGCCGCCTGGGAAGCGGCGGTGAACGCGCGCATGGCCTGTACCTGCGCCGCCATCGAAGGCGAGGACATGAGCGAGCATGAATGCGAGAAACAGCTTCAGATCGCCCGGGAATTTCTGAACGCCCTACAGCCGGAGAACACATCAGCATGAGCCAACGCATCGTAGTCGATCCCATCACCCGCATCGAGGGACATCTGCGCATCGAGGCACAGATGGACGGCCAGCGCATTGCCCAGGCCTGGTCCTCGGGCACCATGGTGCGCGGCATAGAAATCATTCTGAAAGGACGTGACCCCCGGGATGCCTGGGCCTTCGCCCAGCGCATCTGTGGCGTCTGCACCCTGGTGCACGGCATTGCCTCGGTGCGCGCCGTAGAAAACGCCCTGAACTACAGCGTGCCCGCCAACGCCCAGCTCATCCGCAACCTGATGACGGGCGCCCAGTACATCCACGACCACGTCATGCACTTCTATCATCTGCATGCCCTGGACTGGGTGGACGTGGTTTCCGCCCTGGACGCGGACCCCAAGGCCACTTCCGAGCTGGCCCAGTCCATCAGCGCCTGGCCCAAGTCCTCCCCGGGCTATTTCAGTGACATGAAGACCAAGCTCAAGAACTTCGTGGAAGCCGGCCAGCTGGGCATCTTTGCCAAGGCCTACTGGGGACACCCGGCCTACAAGCTGCCCCCAGAGGCCAACCTCATGGCCGTATCCCATTACCTGGAAGCCCTGGCCTGGCAGCGGGATGTGGCGCGCCTGCACACCATCTTCGGCGGCAAGAACCCTCATCCCAACTTCCTGGTGGGCGGCGTGCCCTGCCCCATAGACCTGGAATCCGATTCCGCCATCAATGCCGAGCGCCTGGCCAAGGTGCAGGACATCATCCGGCAAATGCAGGTCTTCGTGGAGCAGGTCTATGTACCGGACACCCTGGCCATTGCCGGCTTCTACAAGGACTGGGCCAGCCGCGGCGAAGGCCTGGGCAATTTCCTCACCGTGGGCGACTTCCCGGAAAAGGGCATGAACGACCCGGCCAGCTTTCTCATCCCCCCCGGCGCCATCCTGAACCGCGACCTGGGCACCATCCACGAAGTGGATCTGAACGCGCCGGATCAGGTGCAGGAGTTCGTCAATCACTCCTGGTACGACTACAGTAAAGGCAAGGACCAGGGCCTGCACCCCTATGACGGCGAAACCGAGCTGCACTACACCGGCCCGGAGCCGCCATACGAACACCTGGACGTGGACCAGTCCTATTCCTGGCTCAAGGCCCCCCGCTGGAAGGGACAGGCCATGGAAGTTGGCCCCCTGGCCCGGGTGCTCATGCTCTACGCCAGCGGCCACGAGCCCACCAAGGCGCTGGTGGGCATGGCCTTGAAGACCCTGGAGCTGCCCGTGGATGCCCTGTTCTCCACCCTGGGGCGTACGGCGGCCCGCACCCTGGAGACAAAGATCGTCGCCGACAACATGCAGACTTGGTACGACAACCTGGTCGCCAATATCCGCCAGGGAGAAACCCGCACCTTCAACGAGACGCTCTGGGAACCTTCTTCCTGGCCCTCGCAGGCGCGGGGGGTGGGCTTCATGGAAGCGCCCAGGGGCGCCCTGGCCCACTGGATCGTCATCGAGGACGGAAAGATCGCCAACTATCAGGCCGTGGTGCCCAGCACCTGGAACGCCGGCCCCCGCGATCCCTCGGGCCAACCCGGCGCCTACGAGGCCGCGCTGCAGGACAATCATCAGCTGCACGACCCGAAGCAGCCGGTGGAAATTCTGCGCACCATACACAGCTTCGACCCCTGCATCGCTTGCGCGGTGCATGTGACGGATCCTGACGGAGAAGAACTGATTCAAGTGAAGATTACATAGGTATCGTCATGAACAAGATTATGTCCAGAATCGCTTTGGGCCTGTCCTGCACCCTGTTCCCCGCCCTTGCCCTGGCCCATAGTGGCAGCGGGGAAGGAGGCGTATTGGCCGGCCTTCTCCATCCTTTCACCGGCCTGGATCATATGCTGACCGCCCTGGCCTGCGGACTGTGGATGAAACGGCGCCTGGGTCTTTCCCTGGGCCGGGGAATGGGTCTGTTTCTCCTGCCCCTGGCGACAGGAATGCTGCTTGGCGCCAATGGCGTACAGGGGGTGTATCTGGAGGGTCTGCTCATGGCCTCGGTGCTGTTGCTGAGCCTGCTGCTGGCGCCGGGGATGCGTGTCCGCACAAGCCTGGGAATCGGCCTGGCCGCTTCTTTTGCCCTGTTGCAGGGCCTGGCCCATGGCGAGAAAATCATCAGCCTGTCCCTGGAGGGCAGCTTGACGGCCCTGGCCGTGTGCTTGAGCACAAGCCTACTTCTTGCCTGCGGGTACATCCTGGCCGCCGGACCCAATAAGGCTCCCCAACGAGGTTCCTGATATGAAAAACCCTGGCAGGCAGGTCATGCTGACTGCATGACCTGCCTGCCAGGGTGATGACGATCCGCCTATTTGATCTCGACGATGCCGAACTCCTGGGACGGCTTGCTCCATTCCAGGCGGATATCGTAGGAACGGCCTTCCAGCTTTATGTTCTTCAGCATGATACCCGTATCATCATGGCTGACCGTGCTGGAGGAAATATCCATGGCATCAGGATCACTGAAATAGGCCTTGTGGAACCTCACTGTCTCCACCGTGTTTTCCCGCTCGTTGTATTTTCCGGAACTGGTATAGGCCTTGATCTTGAAAGTATGGATCCCGGCAGCCAGCTGGCTGTAGTTGTAGGAAGCACTGAATCCGGAAAAACGTGACCCGGGATAGCTGGGGAAACGATTGGCAATATCCCCTCGGGCGCCACCGTAGGGAATGCGCGTCTGCAGATTGCCGTCGATATAATATTCCACATAGGCAATGCCATCAGGCCCCGTCGCCCAGCCACGCAGGTTGCCAATACCGGTCACCACGGAACCATTGGCGGGTTCTTCCAGGGAGAGCCTGATACGGTCGTCCCGCTTGGGATCGGTGCCATTGTCACCGAGGAAATTCAGGTTGAGGACACGCATGTTCTGCACCACGCCACCTTCACGGTGATCGCTGA
Source organism: Sedimenticola sp. (assembly GCA_027026755.1). Classification (GTDB taxonomy): domain Bacteria; phylum Pseudomonadota; class Gammaproteobacteria; order Chromatiales; family Chromatiaceae; genus Thiolapillus. Next base: position 3,995 of record JALVNE010000014.1, read on the forward strand.
GCAGATCGCCGTTGCTGCGCAGCTCGTTCAGAATCTCCGCCACGCTGGCATTGGGATTGCGCTGTTTCATGATCGCCCAGGCGCCGGCCACATGGGGCGCGGCCATGGAAGTTCCCGTCCAGGTGGCATAGCCGGTTCCGGGTACGGAGGAGGTAATCATGGCGCCGGGCGCCAGCAGGGAAACATAGCTGGCGACATTGGAACTCCCCGCCAGTTCACCTTCGCCCAGCTTGCAGTCGGCGCTGTTCTGGGTATCACAGATGGAGCCTACGCTGATGGCCTTGGAAAAACAGGCGGGCACGGTCAGGCCATCCTTGTAGCTGTCGTTGCCGGAGGCCACTACGGTGGCCACGGAAATGCCGTACAGCCAGTCTATGGCATCCCGGTACTCGGGGAAATCATTGTCACAGGTGGTGGTGTACTTGTCCCCTCCTCCCAGGCTCATGTTCAGGGCGGCGATCTGGTATCCCTGGTTTTGTTTCAGGTCATAGACATAGTCCATGGCGATGAGGATATCGGCATCCCAGAAGGTCATGCAGGGAACCGGATCGTCGCCACAGAAGTCGGCGTCATAGTCACCGCTGGCAACCTGCAGGGCGATGATCCGCGCGTCTCTGGCCACACCATGAAGACTGGGGTTGTTGCCTGCCACGATACCAGCGACATGGGTGCCATGGGAACAGCCGTCCATGTCACAAGGCGTTGCCGCTCCTGCCCCATGCTGCTCCTGCTGTCCATTGGGACACACGCTCTCCCCGAGGTAACCGGAGAAACAGGCTTCCACGGCGACACTACCGTCCAGAAAGGGATGAGAAGCATCGACGCCGCTGTCGATCACCGCCACGTACTGGCCGGCACCGGTGAAGCCTGCGTCCCAGGCAGCGGGCGCGCCAATGAGAGGCACACTCTGCCGCAGGCTGGGCCGCCTGCGCCTGTTCTCCTGCACGGAAACCACCTGGTCATCGGTCTTCATGATGGCCAGTCCCGTGGTTTCCACCGTGTAGGCAAGAAAGGGAAAGGCAGTAAAACGTCTGACATTGCTGACACGTCCCCGCAGTTTGTCCAGGAAGGCATCCTGGGCGGCACGCAGCCTGTCCTTGTTGGTCGGCCGCCCCGGCTGGAAGGCGCCCTGATCATCGATGCGCACGATGACCGAGATGCGTCCGCCATTGGCGATGGCCCGGTCTTCCAGGCTGGAAAAGACCGCTGTGCGGGTACCGGGATCGGCTTCCTGCGCCAGCACCGAAACAGCATAAAAACACAACCCCGCGACCAGCAGGCTGTTGAACAGGAGGCGGATTTTCTTCATATCACTTTCCCAGGTGGCATTCTCACAATGCTTGAAGCATAACGCTGGACACTAAGATTTCCAACTTTCATCCGGCCTCGGCAGGCGTCTTTGCCGAGGTGATGGACAGGGCGTGCAGTTCGTCCGAGTCGATCTGGGCGCGCACGCTGTCCAGCACCATGCGGTGGCGCTGAATCAGGCTCTTGCCCTCGAACGCGGCGCTGACGACGGATGCCTCGAAATGGCGGCCATCGCCGGTCACACTCACCTGGGCATCGGGAATGCCCGCCTTGATGAGTTCTTCGATTCTTGATGTTTCCATGTTCACAACTCCCGCGTGGCCAGGAACTTCACTTCCGGCCAGCGTTCTTCTGTCAGATTGAGATTGACCCGGGTGGGCGCGAGATAGACCAGCTGGTCGTCCCCGTCCAGGGCCAGGTTGTCATGGGCCTTGACCTTGAAGCGCTTCATCACCGCCTCATCGTCGCATTGTACCCAGCGGGCAGTATAGACGTTGATGGGCTCCACCACGGCCTCCACGCCGTATTCGGACTTGAGGCGGGCGGCAGCCACCTCGAACTGCAGCACCCCCACGGCCCCCAGAATGAGGTCGTTGTTCCTCAGGGGCCGGAACACCTGGGTGGCCCCTTCTTCACAGAGCTGGAGCACGCCCTTCTGCAGGGCCTTCATTTTCAAAGGGTCCTTGAGCACCACGCGGCGGAACAGCTCCGGCGCGAAATAAGGCACGCCCTCGTATTTCAGTTCCTCGCCCTCGGTGAAGGTGTCACCGATCTGTATGGTGCCATGATTGTGCAGGCCGATGATGTCGCCGGGAAAGGCCTCCTCCACCTGGCGGCGGGCATCCGCCTGGAAGGTGATGGCATTGGATACCTGCACCGTCTTGTTGATGCGCACATGCTTCATCTTCATACCCTTGCGGTAGCTGCCGGAACAGACACGCAGGAAGGCGATACGGTCCCTGTGGGCCGGGTCCATGTTGGCCTGGATCTTGAACACGAAGCCGCTGAACCTGCTCTCCCCTGGCTCCACCATCCGCTGCACGGTCTTGCGCGGCTGAGGGGGCGGCGCGTACTCAACGAAGGCATCCAGAAGTTCGCGCACACCGAAATTATTGATGGCGGAGCCGAAGAACACCGGCGTCTGCTCGCCGCGCAGGTAGGCTTCCAGGTCCAGCTCGTGGCTGGCACCACGTACCAGCTCGATCTCATCCCGGAGTTCCTGCACCTCGTGCTCCCCCAGGGCTTCCACCAGAGCCGGGTTGTCCAGACCGCTGATGGTTTCTCCCTCGGCCACATGATCGCCATGGGAAGCGCTGAACAGATGGGTGGTCTCCGTGCGCAGGTCGATGACCCCCTTGAGGCGCTTGCCCATGCCGATGGGCCAGGTCACAGGCGCGCAGGCGATGCCCAGCACCTCCTCGATCTCGTCCAGGATTTCAATAGGATCCCGGCCTTCCCGGTCCAGCTTGTTGACGAAGGTGAGAATGGGCGTGTCGCGCATGCGGCACACTTCCATGAGCTTGATGGTGCGCTCCTCCACGCCCTTGGCCACGTCGATGACCATGAGGGCCGAATCCACCGCTGTCAGGGTGCGGTAGGTGTCCTCGGAAAAATCCTCGTGACCCGGCGTATCCAGCAGGTTGACGATGCGTTCCTTGTAGGGAAACTGCATCACCGAGGAGGTCACGGATATCCCCCGCTCCTTTTCCATCTCCATCCAGTCGGAGGTGGCGTGACGCGCGGCCTTGCGCCCCTTCACGGTGCCGGCAAGCTGGATGGCGCCACCGAACAGCAGCAGCTTCTCGGTGAGGGTGGTCTTGCCCGCGTCCGGGTGGGAAATGATGGCAAAGGTTCGGCGTTTGTCCAGTTCGGCAGCGATATCCGCCATGTCGCTCTCAGTGCAATAGGAAAGGGCGGCATTATACCCGAATACGTCCCTGCCGCGATGCGCCACGCCCCTGTGGTATATTGACGCCGTGACACGAAACACCGAGGACATTCAAAATGAAAAAAAACCTACTCGCCATGAGCCTGCTCACTGTCGCAGGCGTGATCCAGGCGGCCGATCTGGGACTGGCTAAATCCATCGTCAAGGAAAAATGCCACCTCTGCCACGGTGAGGAAGGTGAAGCATCCAGCGCCATCTATCCCCGTCTCGCCGGACAGAACCGCACCTACCTGGTGAAGCAGCTGAAAAACTTCCGCGACGGCAAACGCAAGAGCGACACCATGAACGAGATGGCCGCCGGGCTGACGGACGAGCAGATAGAGTCCCTGGCCGAATACTTCAGCACCAAGCCAGCCCTTTCTCACCGGGTACGGGACAAACTGTTTGCCGCGGTGGGTGAATATCTGTTCAAGAAAGGCAACAAATATTCAGGCATTCCCGCCTGCAAGTCCTGTCATGGTGAAAATGGAGAAGGCAGCGAACAGCTGCCCCGCCTGGCGGGTCAGCACAAACGCTATGTATCCGACCAGCTACAGGCTTTTGGCGAGCGGGCGCGTACCAACGACAACGCCATCATGCACACCGTGGCCAGCAAGCTGACGGAAATGGAACGTGAAGCCGTGGCCTTGTACGTGAGCGGACTCAAGCCTGCCGAAACGAAGGGATCACCTTCCGAATGAAGAATGAGGTCGGAGTCAAACCCGCGGGAATGGCAGGCTGTTTCGACGGTCAGAAGATGGTTTGACTCCGACCCCTGAAGCCCCCCTCTCCCCTCGGGGAGAGGGCCGGGGTGAGGGGGAAAGAATGGGGTCGGAGTCAAATCAACGGGATGTCGGGTGGATTCCACAGTTTTGGGATGATTTGACTCCGACCCCTGGAATCTCTGCCAGCGTTTCCCGCGCGGGGGGCACCGCGGTTTCCACCCTGGTCTCTGGTATCATTGCGGTTCCTGACCAACCGCAAACCGGCTTCCACACCAGAACAACGACAATGAACGACCAAGCCATATTCCAGCGCCTGCTGGCCCTGGTGGAGCAGTACCATGCCCGGCGCAAGGACGGCAAGTTCCTGGAATACCTGGAACCCCAGGCGCTGGCCAGGGAGCTGCAGCTGGAACAGGAGGCCCCCGGCGACTGGCAGCAACTCTTTCACTGGATCGAAAAATACCTGCAGCACTCGGTGAAGACCGGCCACCCCGGCTTCCTCAACCGCATGTGGTCCGGCGCCAACCTGCCGTCCATCATGGGCGAGATCATCACTGCCGTGACCAACACTTCCGCCTGCACTTATGAAGCCGCACCCGTCTCCACCCTCATGGAACACTACATGCTGGAGCAGATGCTGAAACTGGTGGGCTTCGAAGATGGCGAAGGGCAGATGACCACGGGATCTAGCAGTGGCAACATGATCGCCATGCTCGCTGCCCGCAACCAGGCAGTGGACGGCATCAAGGAACAGGGACTTTCCGGCATGCCGCCCCTGGTGGCCTTCGTCTCCGCCGACGCCCATTATTCCCTGGACAAGGCCGCCAACATCCTCGGCCTGGGCACGGACAATCTGGTCAAAGTGCCCGTGGACGAACATGGCCGCCTGCGCCCCGATGCCCTGACCAGGCTGCTGGCCGAACAGAAAGCCATGGGCAGACAGCCCTTCTTCGTCTGCGCCACCCTGGGCACCACGGTGCGGGGCGCCTATGATCCCCTTCCGCCTCTGCTCGAACTGCGCGGGGAATACGGTTTCTGGCTCCACGGCGATGGCGCCTGGGGCGGCGCCGCCCTGCTGGACGAGGAGCTGCGTCAACGCTATCTCAGAGGCGTGGAACAGCTGGACTCCTTCACCTGGGATTTTCACAAGATGCCCGGCAGCAACCTCATGTGCAACCTGCTGCTGTTCAACCACCACAAGGGAACCCTGCGCTGCGCCTGTTCCGCTGGCGAGCACAGCTATCTGTTCCGCGAGGAACACGAAGACGCGGAACTGGACACGGGTACGGCCTCGTTGCAGTGCGGCCGCCGGGTGGACAGCCTGAAATGGTTTCTGGACTGGAAATACTTTGGCAGACAAGGCCTGGGCCAGCGCATTCGCCACTACCTGAGCCTGGCGGAATACGCCGAAGACCGGATCGTGCAACATCCCGACCTGGAGATGACCGTCCCCCGGGAATCCTTCAATGTCTGCTTTCGCTACCTGCCGCCGGCAGGCATGGACGCCAATGACTTCAACCTGAAACTGCGTCACTGCCTGTTCGAGGAAGGCGTGAGCCTGGTGGGCGTTGCCTATATCGGCGACAGGCTGACCCTGCGCCTGCTCATCACCCACCCGGATTTCACCACAGCGGACGTGGATCACTTCCTGCAGTCCGTGGTGGACATGGGGAAGCGTCTCGCGAATGGATGACGGCAGAGCCGAAACCCGGCCATAAGGAACCGCTGCAGTTCATCTGCCTGGTGGCGGCCTTTCCTGTCTCCCGTTATCCGCCCCATCGTCCCCGGCATCGCCGACCACTTTCTCTTTACGCAGCAGGCGGCGTCTGATCTGTTCCTTGATCTTTTTCTCCGCCACCAGGAGTTTGTCTTTCACCCCCAGCTCCGCGGCCTTGTTGAGCACCGCCGCGCTGGAATGCTCCTTGAGCTTGCCGCCGAGAAAGCCAAACAGGGCTCGGGGAATCACGAACACCACGAGGAGCACCAGCAGGATCACCACCAGGGGCAGGGCCGCCACCGTCGCCAGCACCTGTTCCAGCCCGGAAAGCTCCTGCCAGTGATACTTGAGGCGCCGCTTCACCAACCAGGCCCGAACCCGCAGGTAACGCAGCAGGCGCTGCAGCCGGCGGAAACGCAGATGGGCGGTATAGAGCAGGAAGTGGCTGGTGATCTTGATGACAATGCGCTTGACGCCAAGCAACAGGAGGAAAGGCAATTTTTTAAGAAGAACCAGCAAGCCCTTGAGAGTGAGAAAATTTTTCACCCATAACAGGGCCGCCAGCAGCCCCACCACCAGGGCATCCCAGTAGTACAAGCCGGCAGCTGTGGCGATCACCACCGAGGCCGTCGCAGCCATGATCAGCAGTTTCCGCTTCATCTTTGAAAACCATCCATGGCATGTAACCATATCCCGCAGGCAAATCATCTTGCAAACAGGGCGCTAAAGTGACATGGTTTAACCTAAGGAATAAAGATATCTTCAACAACCACACAGGGAGACACCGATGAGCAAACTGACAGAATTTCTCAAACGTCTTGGAGCCGACGCCGAGTTGGCCAAGGCCTATGAAAAGAATCCGCAGAAAACCATGGAAGAAGCAGGATTGGACGAGGAAGAGATGAGATTGTTGCAGGAAGGCGATATCAAGAAGCTGGAGGCCACGACCGGTCTGAAGTCCCTGAAAAAGTTCCTCATCATCGTCAAAGCCTACGAAGACTGAAACCGCTATCGACGGACAATCCCGCAATACAGGATTTCCAATGACGGTCTTCCATCGATGTCTGCTGCCGGCCCTGCTCTCCCTACTGCTTTGGGGAGGGCAGGGCCGCGCCGATACGCTGGATGATCTGCTGAGCAGGGCCGACCCTCTTACTACCCTGCCCGCCCGGGAGCTGGAACAACTGGTAAAAACCCTGATCCCCCTGGAGGACCAGGCCTCGGCAGAACAGCGCCTGGCCATCGATCTATTCAAACTGCGGCATTTCGTCATCACCGGTAAATATGCCGCCGCGGAAGAACTCATCAGAAAACTGGATCAGCCCAACACCCCACCGGACTATCGAATTCGCACCTACACCATCGCCCTAGCCCTGTATCATCTCGAGGGAAAATATGTTCGTGCCTTCAACCTCCTTCGCAAACTGCAACAGCTGTTGCCCTGGACAGACAACGCCGACCTCCAGTATCTGGCTGTTTCGACGGCCCCCGAACTCTACATAGATGCCGGTGATCTCGACAAGGCCCTGGAATTGTCCAATATGGCCCTGAGAGCCGCGGAACGTACCGGCAAGGCCATCAATTTTTGCACCGCCTACGACGCCCTGGGCGGCACCCACCTGAAACGTAATGAACTCGATCTGGCGGAACAGAATTACCGGACCATGCTGGCCTACTGCAACTCGGTTCCCGCCCCCCTGTTTTCCGGCATGGCCCTGGCCGGCCTGGGCCTGGTGCATCAGGACCGCAACGAGCATGAAGCGGCCCTGGAAAAGTTCGAAACCGCCCTTGAACTGAGCAGAAAGACAAACTACGACTATGGCATCTTTTTCAGCCTGATCAGCCTGGCCACGAGCCACCTCGCCCTGGGACACGAAGAGCTGGCCGAAAAATTTCTCGACATGGCCATTCCCAAGCTGGAAAACACCAGCATATCCCAGGATCATACCAACGCCTACGCACTGAAAAGCCAGCTGTCCGAACTTCGGGGCGACTACAAGGAGGCCCTGGCCTGGTTCAAAAAGAAATCCGCTGTGGAAAAACGCATCATGGACAATCGAAAGACCATTCGCATTGCCCAGTTGCAAGTGGAATTCGAGGTCAAGAACAAGGAACAGCACATCAAGCAACTGATCCGGGAAAACCAGCTCCTGGCCCTGCAGAAAAAGAACAACAGCCAGCAGTCCCTGATCATCATCATGGGGCTGATCATCACCGCCCTGGTGGTGATGGTGCTGTGGCTGAAGGCGCAACGGGAACGCAGTCATTTCAAGCACATGTCACAAGTGGACCCCCTTACCGGGCTCTACAACCATGCCTACTGCTATTCTCTTGCCGAGGCGAGTTTTCATGAATGCGGGCGGCAGAACAAGCCCTTTACCGTGGTGGTGGCGGACATCGACTGGTTCAAGTACGTCAATGACACCTATGGTCATGCCGCCGGTGACAAGGTCCTGCAGCACATCGCTGCCGTCCTGAAGGAATGCCTGGGCAGGGAGGGCATCGTGGGTCGTACCGGCGGAGAGGAATTCACCTGTTTTCTCCCGGGAAAGGACCTGGCACAGGCCATGAAGCTGGTGGAGCGCTGCCGCCAGCAAATACACCCGGTGGTGGACTACGGCAAGAGCATCGAAGTCACCCTGAGCTATGGCCTGGCCCAGGCCCAGGGAAACTACAACACTCTTGACACCCTGGTGCGTGACGCGGACGAGGCATTGTACAAGGCCAAACGCAACGGCAGAAACCAGGTGCGGGCCTTCAGTCCCAGCAGGAAGATCATGGGAACCTGAGGATCGCAACCGGGACCAGGCCGACAGGGCGGCAACTGCAATGAAAAAGGCGTGATGGATGATTGACGAGGACAAAGGCTCACTGGTCGTGGTTGGCACAGGCATACAACTCGGCCGTCATGTCACCGAAAGAGCCATCAGCGAGATCCGCATTGCCGACCAGGTATTCTGCATGGCGGACGCCTTTGCCTATCGCTGGGTGGAAAGTCTGCGTCCCGACGTCCATCCCCTGCACATCTACTACGATGAAGACAAGGACAGGCGGCGCACCTATGAGGAAATGGAAACAGCCATCATTGAAGCCGTGCATGAGGGCCACCATGTGTGCGCAATCTTCTATGGGCACCCCGGCGTGTTCGCCCAGGTTCCCCATGCCGCCATCGCCCGGCTGCGCAGGGAAGGTTATCCGGCACGTATGGAGCCTGGCATCTCGGCGGAAGACTGCCTCATCGCCGACCTGGGTCTGGACCCGGGCAGCAGGGGCTGTCTGTCCATGGAAGCGACCCAGTTCCTGGTATTCGAACGACAACTGGACCCCTCGGCCATGCTGATTCTCTGGCAGGTGGGACTTGTGGGCGATCTGAGCTGCAGGCGTTTCGACACCACGCCGGAAAGACTGCAAGTCCTGGTGGACAAGCTATGCCGCTGGTACACAGCGGACACCCGGGCCATCATCTACGAGGCGCCGGTGCTGCCTGTTCAGCAGCCACGATGCGACAGGATAAGACTGAAAGACCTGCCCGGGCAGACTCTGGACCAGATTTCCACCCTGGTCATCCCTCCCATGGGAAGCCTGCAGTTTGATGAACAGGCCCTTGAAACCCTTGGCTACCGGCCTGAAGACCTTGGCAGCTGACCTTTTCAAGCCCCCAGCAGGTTCCGCTCACATCCGGCGCAGCCGGGCTGGCGACAGCGGAATCTGCTCACGGAGATTGTCGATAGTCTCCCCGCCCTTCCCCGGCCATAGCCGGGCAAGCCCTGTCATCGGTGCCAGGGAGTATTTTCGAGGTCATTGATCTTCACGCATGTTCAGGGTACAGGGGTTTGAGGGCAGAAGCCTCATCCCCGCGCGCCCCCCTGTCCCGGCGGGTCGCCAGTGCCTTCATGCCGCTCTCGATGACATCGCCATTCCAGGACGCCTGATCCCCGGCATACAGCTGCCGGCTCAATGCCCGCAATTCCTCTGCCGCGGCAGCATCGACGCGCTCGGCCAGGGCCTCGAGACTGCGTGGCGGCCTGTCCGGCCACAAACCCTGGGCCAGGGTCAGCAAGGCGCGCCGGGTCGCCGCCGCATCCCTGGACTGGACGGCGGCATGCAGCTCCGCCCAGGCGGAACCCATATCCACCTTTGGCCGGGAAACATCTTCCGCTGCCACCGGAGGGCGGGCATGGGACTGTTTTCTGGCGCGCAGCCACAGCACCAGGGTAAGCAGCCAGAGTATGAGCAACAGCAGATTGCCCAGCAGCAGCCAGCGATTGACTCCTTTCATGCCCGCCTCCCCGGAGGCTGTCTTCAGGGAAGGTGGTGAGGTGCGGCTGTCCGTGCCGGCAGGCTTGCTGGCGAGGCTTCCGGTCGCTTTCACGGGCTCCACCGGTGCCGGCGGTTTCACCACGGCGCCCGTCACCTTCAGCTTCCGGGAAGGCAGCCTGGCATATTCTTCCCTGCCGGTACGGCTGTTCCACCAGGGAATCTCCACGGCAGGCAGTTCATATTCACCCGGGTGGGTGGGAATGATGGCGAACTTGCGGGTACTGGTGCTGCGCAGGCCCTGCTCTGTCACCTGTTCCTGGTTGGAAGGCTCATCCGGATAGATGCGCAGACCCTGGACGTTCGGCAGGTCCAGTTCGGGAAGCTGCCCCAAAGTGACGCCATCGGCAACGATGCTCAGGGTCAGGGTGACCGGCTCGCCGGTCTTCAGGGCGGAGGTATCGCCGGACCAGCTCTCCTGGAGCTGGACATTCCCGGCCACCAGCCAGTGGCTGCCACTGAAGGACGGAGGCACAGGCTGAACCTCCAGCTTCAGGGCCTTGCTGCGCACCACCTTGGTACGGTAACTGCGACTGGCGAAGAAATCATCGAAAAAGGGATCGTTGAAACCGCCGAAGGGTGAGCGCTGCCGCTTGCTGCCATCGGGAACGCGCAGGTTCAGGCGCAGGGGTTCCATCTGCAGTTCACCACTTTTCTGAGGAAACAGGGCATAGCGGCGTTCGATGACCTGCCAGGTTTTGCCATCACGCTGCTTCTGGTAACTGCGGTCCTCGCCCAGTTTCTGCATGAGGACTTCGCCACCCCGGAAACGTGGGTCCGACAGACTGGCCTCACGCCACTGGATACGGCTGAAGATGCGTACGGTAAGTATCACCTGCTGCTGCACCCAGGGCTTTGGATTGTCCAGGCTGACTTCCATGAACACATCCTTGTCCGCAGCCGAGGCCTGGCCATTCTTCGCAGCAGCCCCCGCATCCCTGACCGGAATCTTCAACAGCGGGCTGACATCCTTGCCGAAGGACACCGGATGCACCACAAGCTCGCCACTGCGTCGCGGCAATACCCTGACCAGATAACGGGTCGTGCGGGATGTCTTGCCGTTGACGATGCTGATGTTGCGCGACTGGCTGCTGCCCAGGACCTCGAAATCCTTGTCCAGGACGGAAAAGTCCGGCTCACCATCCGGCTCCCCATCCACGGTGAAAATGAGCTGGAAGGTTTCATCCACGGCCACTGGACTGCGGTCCGTCTGCACGCTGATTCGCGCCGCCTGCGCTCCCGCACTCAACAGGAGCAGGACTAAGGCGGCAAGCACCGGCCAGAGCTTACCAGGGTTGTTGCTTTGGAACATCATAATGCTTTCTCTGATAGTAATACCTGAACTTGCGCCGCAGCAGCCCACCGGGATCGTCGGGAATCCGCTTCAGCCATTGTTCACGGGACAATGCCTGTTCATCCCGGGGCGGCTCATCCCTGGATGATGGGGGCGGTGAAGATTCCGCTTTTTCCCTTTTCTTGGGGTTTTTTTCCTCTTTCTGCTGACGGGCAGCCGCCTGCCTGGCCTCCTCGGCCTTGCGCTCCTCTTCCTTGCGGGCCGCCTCTGCCCGGGCCCGGGCCTGTTCCTGCGCCTTGCGCTGCGCCTCGTCCTTTTCCTTCCCTGCCGTCCCGTTCTGCTGGTTCTGCTGGTTCTGCTGGTTCTGCTGGTTCTGCTGGTTCTGCTGGTTCTGCTGGTTCTGCTGGTTCTGCTGGTTCTGCTGGTTCTGCTGGTTCTGCTGGTTCTGCTGGTTCTGTTGGTTCTGTTGGTTCTGTTGGTTCTGTTGGTTCTGTTGGTTCTGCTGGTTCTGCTTTTGCTGTTCCAACATCTTCTTCACCAGGTCGCGGTTGATCCTGGCGTCTTCCATCTCCGGATTCTTCTCCAGGGCTTTTTCGTAGGCCTGGAGAGCTGCTTCGAGTTTTCCCTCATGAGCCAGGGCGTTGCCCAGGTTGTAATGGGCCTCGGCGCTGTCCTGCTGTTTCCATATCCGTTCGGCATCCTCGTACTTTCCTGCCCGGTAGTAGGCGCTGGCCTTCCAGTCCGGATCGCGGAACACCTGGGCAGCCTGCTCTGCCTGCTTGCTGTCCTGCAGCAAGACCTGCCCCTGTTGGTCGGGGCGCTGCCACAAGTCTGTCCACCAGCCCGCTTCGGCCCCATCTGGCCAGGGCAGTATTGTGACAAAAGCCAGCATGAGCACGCCCCGGCGGAAGGCCAGCGCGGCAATGGGAAGCACCGCCAGCAGCAGCCAGGGGCCCATGTCCCGCCAGCGGGCAATCTCCTTGTCCTTGACCTGCGCTTCCTGCTGCTGGAGGGAGGAGCGATCCAGCAGTCCCAGGGCGCGAATGTCCGATGCGTCAAGGGCCAGCCGGGCGAAGCGGCCCTTGCCCGCCCGGGCCACCTGCTGCAGCGCCGGCACATCCAGCCGGGCAATGACGATATTGCCCTGGGCGTCCTTGATGGCCCCCTGGGCCGAAGGAATGGGCGCGCCTTCCGTGGTGCCCACGCCAAGCACGGAAACCCGGTAGCCAGCCTTCGCCGCCTTCTCCGCCGCTTCCACGCTGGCAGCGGTGTTCACGCCGTCGGTAACCAGCAGGATATCGCCTTTTTTCCGGTCCGCCTGCTGCAGCAGTTCCACGGCCAAGTCGATGGCCGCGGCGGTATTGCTGCCCTGCACCGGCATGATATCCGTGGTCAGGGCGGGCAGCTGGGCAATGATGGTACGCGCGTCATCCGTGAGGGGCGACACGGTGAAAGGCGCACCAGCAAAGGCAATGAGTGCCGTCTGGCCTTCCCTGCGCTGGCGCAGTATATCCTCGACCTTGAAACGGGCCTGCTGCAAACGGGACGGTTTCAGATCCCTGGCATTCATGGAACTGGACAGATCCAGGGCAATGACCAGCGCGGAGGTATTGCTGTACACGGGCTGAGGCAGCCGCTCCCATGACGGCCCGGCCACGGCCAGCACCGCCAGCGTGAAGCCCAGGCCGGCCACCACCAGGGGCCAGCGCGCCAGCCTGCCCTCGCCTTCCATGAGCAGATGGGGCAGCAGCTCGGGCGACACCACCTTGCGCCAGGAGGAATCCGCCCCCCGCTTGCGCCACAGGCGCATCAGGCCCAGCAGCACGGGCAGCAGGGCCAGCAGCCACCAGGGACGAATGAAATGAAAATCCTGCCAGTTCATGTCCGCCTCCACAGCAGCAGGCCCAGTGACAGCAGCAGCGCGGCTCCCGCGGGCCAGTAGAACAGTTCGTCCACGGGACGGTAAAAGCGTTTCTCGTTCTCCACCGGCTCCATGGCGTCGATGGCATCATAGATGGCCACCAGCTGGGCCGTGTCCCGGGCGCGGAAATACCGCCCCCCGGTCAGTTCGGCGATGCGTTTGAGAGTGCGCTCATCCAGGGCGTTTCCCGCACTGACCATGCCGAAGAAATCCGCCTGGGGATCCGCGCCTATACCAATGGTATAGATCTTCAGCCCTTCCTGGGCGGCAAGCTCCGCAGCCTTCAGGGGGGCCATCTGCCCCGCGGTATTCTCGCCATCACTCATGAGGATCAGCACTTTCTCCCCTTTCTTGTCCCGCAGGCGCTTGATGGCCAGACCAATGGCATCGCCAATGGCGGTCTTCTGTCCCGCCATGTTGATGAAGGCTTCCTCCAGCAGGGTCTTCACTGTCTTCAGATCATAGGTGAGAGGCGCCTGCAGGTAGGCCTGCTCGCCGAACAGAATCAGGCCCACCCGATCACCCTTGCGTTTCTCGATGAAGTTGCCGGCCACGATCTTGGTGGCCGTGAGCCTGTCCACCCGCTGGCGGCCGATGACAAAGTCCTCCTCCGCCATGGAGCCGGACAGATCCACCGCCAGCATCAGATCCCGTCCTTCCAGGGGCAGCGGCAGGGGCTCACCCTGCCACTGGGGACGGGCCGCGCCGGTCACCAGCAGCACCCAGGCAAGGGCCGCCAGCCACAACATGGCCCGGCCGCCACCTGCCGAAGTGGAAGCGCCGGACTGCAGTTGCCGGAAATCTTCCAGGAAGGGCACCTTCAGGGCCGCCCGGGACTGAGGCACGGGTGGCAGCAGCCTTACCAGCAAGGGCAGGGGCAGCAGCAGGAACAGCCAGGGCCAGGCGAATTCAAGCATGACCGGCCTCCCTGGTGACCTTTTCCAGCCAGCGCCTGGTCAGCGCAATCAGTGCATCGGGATCGTCGATGTCCACCCCGGGCCGATAGCCGGCCTCCAGCAACAGACGCCCGGCCCCTTTCTCGAAGTCGTGTCCACCCAGCTTTTCATCCAGCCAGCGCAGCCAGGCGGATCCGGTCATGCCGGCGACATCCGTCCCCGGATAGAGGCTGATGGCCACCCGGCGCAGCAGGGCGGAAAGTTCAGCGGCCAGGCGCGAGCCGTCCTGGTGGCTTCGCCAGTCCGTCTCGATCTGTTCCAGGGCTGCCAGGGCTTCCCGCTTCAGGTTCGGCGCGGTGGCCCGGCGCCGCAGCCGGACGACAGCCCAGACCATGCCGCCCAGCACCAGCAGCGCCAGCAGCCACCAGCCCGGCGCCGGGGGCCACCAGCTCACCGGCGGGGGCAGATGAATGTCTTTCAGTTGCGCCAGGGGATCATTCATTTCTGCTTGCCAAACACGCTGCGCAGCACGTCCAGGGGGTCGTCATCCGTGGCGCATTGCAGCCAGGTCATGTGCAGACGGCGGCACAGACTGCGCAGATGCGCCACTCTTTGTTCGAAATTGCCGTGATAACGCTGCTGCAGTTCCGGCCGGCGGGTATCCAGTTCGATGATCTGTTCGCCATCGCCCAGACGGTAATGGCCGCCAGCGGGCAGCCTGGACTCCAGCCAGTCGTGGATATGCAGCAACAGCACATCATTGTGCCGCGCAATACGCGCCAGCTGCCGCTCCGAGGCTTCATCGAAGCCCCGGAAGTCGCTGATGAACACCACCAGGCTGCCGGGGTGGGCGGTGCGGCGCATGCGGCGGAAGACCTTCTCCATGGATGGAGATGCCGCCTGATCCACACTGGCATGGCTCACCAGGGCCTTGAGCAGATGCAATACGGATTTCCTGCCCCGGCGGGGACGAAACTCATGGAACCCCGTTTCCCAGTGAATTTCGCCGCCCACCCGGTCACCGGCCTGGCTGGCGGTCCAGGCCAGCAGGGCGGCCAGGTGCGCCGCCTGCACCCACTTGAAACGCCCCCGGGTGGCGAAGAACATGCTGCGGCGGCCATCCACGCTCACCAGCACCGGACGTTCCCTTTCCTCGCGGAACACCTTGGAATGGGTTTTGCCGGTACGGGCGGTGACCCGCCAGTCGATGTTGCGCACATCGTCCCCCGGCTGGTAGGGACGGGATTCATCGAACTCCATGCCCCGGCCACGCATGCGCGAGATGTACTGACCGCCCTGGCGGGCGCGAATCACCCGCGGCCGCAGCTGCAGCTGACGCGCCTGGTCGCTCAGGGCCAGCAGTTCACCCAGCCCGACAGAGACGGGAGAGACATCCATGGATTTCGCCATTCCCATCAGGGTACGGGAACCAGGGCCACCAGCTCGGAGATGAAGCGGTCCGGCGTAACGCCTTCGGCTTCGGCCTCGTAGTTGAGTATCAGCCGGTGGCGCAGCACATCGAAGGCCATGGTCTGAACGTCCTCGGGGGACACATAGTCCCGCCCGGCCAGCCAGGCATGGGCCCGGGCGCTGCGGTCCAGGCCGATGGAGGCCCGGGGACTGGCGCCGTATTCTATCCAGCCCGCCAGCTGCTCGCTGTAGGCCGCAGGATTACGGGTGGCCAGCACCAGTTGCAGCAGGTATTCCTCCACGCCCGGCGCCATGTGAATGTCCAGCACCTGGCGACGGGCCTCGAACAGGTCGTCCTGGCTCAGCAGCACCGGTGTGTCCTGGCGTTCCTCACCCAGCTCGCCACGAGCCTCCGCCCGGGCCAGTTCCAGAATGCGCTTCTCGTAACGCAGTTCGGGATAGTCGATGAACACATGCAGCAGGAATCGGTCCAGCTGGGCTTCCGGCAGGGGATAGGTGCCTTCCTGCTCGATGGGGTTCTGGGTGGCCATGACCAGGAACAACGGCGGCAGGGGATAGGACGCCTTGCCCACGGTGATCTGCCGCTCGGCCATGGCCTCCAGCAGCGCCGATTGCACCTTGGCCGGCGCGCGGTTGATTTCGTCAGCCAGCACCAGGTTATTGAACAAAGGACCCTGCTGGAACACGAAACTTCCGTCCTGTGGACGATAGATGTCCGTACCCGTCAGGTCAGCCGGCAACAGGTCCGGCGTGAACTGAATACGGTGAAAACTGCCTTCCACGCCTTCACTGAGGGTCTTGATGGCCTTGGTCTTGGCCAGGCCCGGCGCGCCTTCCACCAGCAGATGTCCATCCGCCAGCAGGGCCACCAGCAGGCGGTTGACCAGGGTTTCCTGACCGAGGATGCAGGAATCCATGTATTCCTGCAGCTTCATGAATGCCTGCTGTTCTTTGCTGGGTGTTGCCGTCATCTTTGTCTCCAGTTGTTTTGGCTGCTTAGAGGATGAACAGGGAATTTAGTTCAACCACATGGGGACACTGGAAGAGATTACAAGCAGCACGGTGAATGGACGTGGTGCCACAGGGCCCGGCATACCGCCCGGCAGCCAAAAAGCCTCTCCTGGAACCATGTCCCGGCCCTCCTCCGTTCATCCTGGAATGATGATATGCTTACGGCCCGCTTCCACTTCATTATGTCCCCCCGACTGTCCGGGGTGTCCGGCAGGGATTGCATTGTACTGATGGCGACAGATACTCCCGACCCACTCACCTATGAACAGATAGAAAAGGTCCAGATCGAGGCAGACAAACTGCAGAAGGGAATGTTTGTCTGTGAACTGGATCGTCCCTGGTCCGAATCCCCGTTCGTCTTCCAGGGTTTCATGCTCAATGATGAAAGCGATATTCAGCGCGTCCGGGAACATTGCCAGTGGGTATATATCGACGTAAGAAAATCCATCCACGCCAAGCCCGGAACCCATACCGAAGCGGAACCAGCCCCATCATCCTCCAAACAGGATTTCAAACCAAGCTACAGCGCCGTGGCTGTCGATAGCCTGGCACAGCCGAAGACACGGCAGAATTTCATGGGGAAATTGGGCCGCGTACTCAAAAGGCCGGCTTCTTCCAAACCGGACGACAGCTTTCCCCTGGCGCTAAAATCATCCATAGAAAACCGGGTTCAGACCGCCCGGGTGGTGCAATCCATCATGACGGACATTCGCCTGGGAAAAAGCATAGACACCCCGGCAGCCAAGGAGGCAGTGGAAGCCTGCGTGGACAACGTGATGATGAACCAGGACGCCAGCCTGCTGCTGACGCGCCTGCGCAACAAGGACGAGTACACCTCGGAACACAGCCTGAACGTCGCCATCATATCCATCGCCTTCGGACGCCAGCTGGGCATGGACCGCAAGGAACTCAACGTGGTGGGGCTGTGTGGCCTGCTTCACGACATGGGCAAGATGCTCACCCCCAAGGAGATTCTCACCAAACCCGGCCGGCTGACCCCCGAAGAAATGAAAATCATGAAACGCCATCCCGTGGACGGCAGGGATATTCTGCTGGACACGCGGGACGTCATGGACAGGGTCATAGACACGGCGTTCGGTCACCACGAACGTCTCAACGGCCAGGGTTATCCCCGGGGCGTAAGTGGAAACCAGATTCCACTCTATACCCGCATCGTCACCATCGCCGACGTTTTCGATGCCATTACGGGAGACCGCGTCTATCGCCAGGGAGAAACCGCGGAAACCGCCCTGGGAATATTACACAGAAATGCCGGCACCGCCTTCGACGAGGCGCTGGTGACAAAATTCATCCAGACCATAGGCACCTACCCCCTGGGCACCATCATCGAGCTGACCAACGGCGAGATTGGTGTCGTAGTGGACAACAACCCGAGCCATCGCCTGCGTCCAAAGATCAAACTGCTGCTGGACCAGAGCCGGCAGCCGCGCCCGCCCGAAATCATCGATCTCAGTACTACTCCCGTGGACGCCCAGGGAAAGAAATACGCCATACGGACATCTCATCGCGCCGGCTCCTTCGGCATCGACCTGAGCCAGCACATTCAAAGCTACATCAAGCGTCTTTGACCCAAGGAAACAACCGCCTTCGAAAACGATGCGTACCCATCAGCCCCTTTCCCCATCGAGCATTCTGACCTGATACTCCCCCCTGCGGTCTGACTTCCAGCGGATATCACCCACCCTGGGGACGAAAACACCCGAGTGCCGGTCCTGGAAAAACAGTTTCAGGGTTTCCCGAACCACGGGGAAGGCCAGTTCATCCCAGGGTATGCCCTCTTCCCTGAACAAGGCCACTTCAAGGCTCTCCTCACCGGGGAAAAAATCCGTATCCTCCAGGCTGCCACGAAACAACAGATAGACCTGACTGATGAGGGGCAGATTGAAGGTGGTGTAGAGCTGCTCCACTCTCACCCTGGCATTGGCCTCTTCCAGGGTTTCCCTGGCCGCGCCTTCCTGGGCGCTTTCCCCGTTCTCCATGAAACCCGCGGGCAGAGTCCACAGACCCTTGCGTGGTTCGATGGCGCGGCGGCAGAGCAGCACCTGCTCTGCCCACACGGGTATGCAGCCGGTGACGATCTTGGGATTCTGATAATGAATGGTCCCGCAGGCAGTGCAGACATGGCGCGGGCGGTTGTCACCGGCCGGAACCGCCGTGGTGACCGTACTGCCGCATTCACTGCAGAATTTCATCCTCGCCGCCTTCCTCCTGGTCGGGGTGAACACTCAGCATAGCTTACTCATTCGATCCGATGAACAGACGCTCGCCTGTAGGTCGGGCTTCAGCCCGACAATCCACCGTTGTGTGTCGGACTGAAGTCCGACCTACAGCCCCACGCTAAATGTTATTAGTAATTCCAGAGGTGGTAAACTTACGCCTGTTACAGGCCAACCATGATGCCACTTCGGTCCCATGCCAGATTCACAGCCCGTCCTGCCCCGCAGCATTGCTGCCGTCGATCTCGGTTCCAACAGCTTTCATCTCATCGTTGCGCAAATAGAAAACGGACAACTCCAGGTCATCGACCGCCTCAAGGAGATGGTACGCCTGGGTGCCGGGCTGGACAACAAGAAACGCCTGATCGCCGAGGCCCGCGAACGCGCCCTGGAATGCCTGTCACGTTTCGGCCAGCGCCTGCGGGACCTGCCCCCCAACGCGGTGCGCGCCGTGGGCACCAATACCCTGCGCCTGCTGCGTGACGGCGGGGAGTTTCTGCGCGAGGCGGAACAGGCCCTGCAGCATCCCATAGAAATCGTCGCCGGACATGAAGAAGCCCGCCTGGTCTATCTGGGCGTGGCCCACGGCCTGGCGGGCGACGAAGAAAGACGGCTGGTCGTGGATATCGGCGGGGGCAGCACGGAACTCATCATTGGCTCCGGCATGGAAACCCTGAACCGCGAAAGCCTGTTCATGGGCTGCGTGAGCTTCAGCCAGCGTTTCTTTCCCGATGGCAAGATCACTGCCCGGATGATGGACGCCGCCATCATCGCCGGGCGTCTGGAGGCACGGCCGGTGCAGACCATTTATGACAGCCGGTACTGGGAGCTGGCGGTGGGCAGCTCGGGCAGCATTCGCTCCATACGCGACGTGGTACAGGCCCAGGGCTGGTCGGACAAGGGCATTTCCCGAAAATCCCTGAAGAAGCTGCGCAAGGCCATGATCGAAGCCGGACATGCAGACAAATTGAAACTGGAAGGCCTGAGCGACAACCGGCGCCCCGTATTTGCCGGCGGCGTGGCAGTGCTCAGCGCCGTGTTCAAGGCCCTGGATATCGACCAGATGCGGGTTTCCGACCTGGCATTGCGGGAAGGTCTTTTGTACGAGCTGCTGGGCAGCATCCAGCATCATGACGTGAGAAAGCGCACCGTGGACCCCCTGGTGCAACGCTACAGCCTGGACGCCGACCAGGGTCAGCGGGTGGCGGACACCGCCCGGCAGCTGTATGAACAGGTGCACAAAGGCTGGAAACTGGACAACGAAAAAATGCGCCTGCTCCTGGAATGGAGCGCGCTGCTGCATGAGATCGGCATGGCCATTTCCCATGATGGCTACCACAAGCATGGCGCCTATATCCTGGCCAATGCCGACCTGTCCGGTTTCTCCCGCCAGTCCCAGACCCTGCTGGCCCTGCTGGTACGAAATCACCGGCGCAAGTTCCGCCGCCAGTCGTTCAGCGAACTGGGCAAGGACATACGCGAACCCTGCCGGCGCCTGGCCATCCTGCTGCGCCTGGCGGTGCTGCTGCATCGCGGCCGCAGTCCGGATCGCAAGCCCGAACCGGGCATCATGGCGGAGGACAACAACATCATCCTTTCCTTCCCCCGGGACTGGCTGGAACAGCATCCTCTCACCGAGGCGGAACTGGAGCGTGAAGCAAAATACCTGGATGCCGCGGGTTATTTTCTGAGTTACTCGTGAGACTATTGGCTCCATGACCGCTACGACCACTGACTGCAAGGCAGGCATACTGCTCATCAACCTGGGCACGCCGGATTCTCCCTCCCCCCGGGACGTGAAACGCTACCTCAGGGAATTTCTCTCCGACCCGCGGGTGGTGGAAATGCCCCGGGTTCTCTGGTGGCCCATTCTCAACGGGGTGATTCTCAATCTGCGCCCCAGGCGCTCGGCAAAAGCCTACGCGAAAATCTGGGATGAAAAAGGCTCGCCCCTGCTGATTCACACCCTGGCCCAGGCCGAGGCCCTGCAGCGTCTCTTGGGCGACGATCTGAAAGTGGTGCCAGCCATGCGCTACGGCAATCCCTCCATTGCCAGCGGCCTCAAGGAACTGCTGGACGCTGGCTGCCACCGGGTGCTGGTCTTCCCCCTCTATCCTCAGTACTCCGCCACCACCACCGCTTCGGCTTTCGACGCCGTGGTGGACGAGCTGAAGCGCCAGCGCGTGATCCCGGAACTGCGCCTGCTCAACCAGTACTACGACGACCCTGGTTTCATCCAGGCCCTGGCCGCCAGCGTCAAAGACTTTCAGGCGCAATACGGCAAGCCGGACAAGCTGCTGCTGTCCTACCATGGCCTGCCCCAGCGTTACGCCGATGCCGGCGACCCCTATCCGCTGCAGTGCGAGGCAACCAGCACGGCCCTGGCAGAAGCACTGGGACTGAACGATGAGCAGTGGACCCATTCCTACCAGTCCCGCATGGGCCGGGAAGCCTGGCTGACGCCCGCCACATCGGACCGCCTGCGCCAACTGGCCAAAGAAGGATGCAGGCATGTGCAGGTCATCTGTCCCGGCTTTTCCGCCGACTGTCTGGAAACCCTGGAAGAAATCGCCATGGAGAACCGGGAAGTCTTTCTCCAGGCAGGGGGTGAAAAATACGAATACATTCCCTGTCTCAACGATTCCGAGGCGCACATAAGCGCACTGGCGGACCTGGCCAGGCGTTATCTTGGAGGCTGGACATGAGCGATACACCCAAGCCCGTGAACATCACGGCGCACACCAGGTCACACAACCTGGAAATCAGCTTCGACGACGGAAGCCATTTCACTTACCCGGCGGAGCTATTGCGCGTGTACTCCCCTTCCGCCGAAGTCAGGGGCCACTGGGGCCAGGGCGCCAAGCTGCAGCTGGACAAGCAGGACGTGAACATCACCGACATCAAACCCGTAGGCCAGTACGCCATCAAGATATTCTTCGATGATGGACACGACTCAGGGCTCTACGACTGGGGCTATCTGTACGACCTGGGACGAAAGCAGGCCATCTACTGGACGCAATACCTGGACAAACTGGCCCAGGCGGGACACAAGCGCCAGCCGCCGTCCTGGAAAAATGAAGACGAATAACTGAGGACTAGCCGGTCGGCTGGTCCGTGCGAATCCCCTGTTCGCGCAGTGCCTGCTGCAGCTCCTGAAAAGCCGCCGGCACTTCCTCCCCACCCCGAAAACCAAGCTCGACGAAAGGCGCCTTTCCCATGCGGGGCAGACTGAACAGCTTCAGCCGGGGCCATTTCCGGGTCAGCTGCTGCAAAAGCGGCATGAGTTCGTTTTCCGACACTCCGTAGGTGCGCAGGGAAAGCTCCTGCTCCGGGCTTTCCTCTGCAGGATAGTAGCTGTCCAGCACCCATTCACCCATGGGATGGGCCATGTCGGGAAAGCCGGGCAGGAAATAATGTTCACGAATGGAAAAACCCGGCACCTTGTTCACCGGATTGGGAACCAGGGAACTGCCCTCGGGCAGGTCCGCCATGCGGATACGGTGCGGCCAGGCGCTGTCGGGAAACTGCTCCTCTATCAGCCTGGCTGCTTCAGAATGTCGAACCAGGGGCAGGCCCGCAGCTTTTGCCGCGCACGCACGGGTATGGTCGTCCGGCGTGGCGCCGATTCCCCCGCAGGAAAAGGCTGGCTCTCCCGCTTCCATGCTCTGCCGGAACTGGCGCACCAGAATTTCCGGCTCATCCGGCAATATCTGCACCCAATGCAAGGCATGTCCTCTGGCCTGCAATAGGCGGCGGAACCCTTCCACATGGGTATCGCGCCGGCGACCGCTGAGAATTTCATCCCCGATGACGTACAGGCCGAACTTCATGTCGGCCTCCCGGACAATCTGTTCAGGGCCCTGTGAATGGACTGGGCCACATAGTAGTAATACATCTCGATGGTATTCACGCCAGTCATCTGCTTCGCAAGCTCCCGGCCGTCCGGGCCGAGAAACAGCAGCGTGGGGGTGACGAAGACCCCGTAGTCGTGAGCAAAATCCGCCGCCTCCTTGGTTTTCCCCTGAAAATCGACGATCTGCTCACCCTCATCCATGGCCATCTCCCGAATCAGGATTTCATCCCGGAAATCACCTCCCAGAATCATGGGACGAATGACCTCCTCCTTGAGCAGATGGCAGTAGGGACAATCCGTCTGCGAAACCAGCAACATGATGACCCGCCGCTCCCGGCGCGCTCTTTGCGCCAGGGCGTGGAAGTCCCTGACCCGGATAATCGGTATTTCTGACAATGTTGTCCCCAGGTGGATAAAACGCATATTGTATCCACAATCGAGCCAGGGGTCGCATTAAGGGTCGGAGTCGAATCAGCCCCAAGCCGCTGCCGGAAACAAAAGCCGATAATTCCCGAATCCTGACCAACATCGTCCTCATTTGACTCTGCCCCCGTCCATAGGCGTCCCGAAAGGCACCTTCCCGTATTTTCTGCCGGAACGGCAACTTTTTGCTACCATAGCGGTCTATTCTGGAGCTTCCGGAACCCATGACAACAATCATTCCATGAAACTGTTCGCCGACTTTCTCCCGGTCATCGTATTCTTCGTGGCCTACAAGCTGTGGGGCATGTATATTGCCACCGGCCTGTTCATCGCCGCTTCCCTGCTGCACATGACATGGCACTACCGTGTTCATGGCAAGGTGGAAACCATGCAATGGGTCACCCTGGCCCTGGTACTGATATTTGGCGGCGCCACCCTGTTGTTCCATGATCCCCTGTTCTTCAAGTGGAAACCCACGGTGGTGAACTGGCTGTTTGCCGTGGCATTTCTCGGTTCCGGTCTGTTCATGGAACGCAGTCTGCTGCAGCGCATGATGGACCAGGCCATCAGCCTGCCCCAACCGGTCTGGTCACAGCTCAATCTGGCCTGGGTGTTGTTCTTCATCGCATCGGGAGCCGCCAACCTCTATGTTGCCTACAACTATCCCGAAGACACCTGGGTGAACTTCAAGCTGTTCGGCATGCTGGGGCTGACCCTGGCATTCATGATCCTGCAGGGCCTCTATCTGGCCCGTTACATTCAACCTGCGAAAGAGGAAAACAACTGAATGCTGTATTCCATTGTCGCCACAGACCACGAAGACAGTCTCGAAGCCCGTTTGGCAGCCCGGCCGGCACACCTGGAACGGCTCAAGGCCCTGCAGGCCGAGGGGCGATTGCTACTGGCCGGCCCCAACCCGGCCATCGACGCCAATGACCCAGGTCCCGCCGGCTTTACCGGCAGCCTCATCGTTGCTGAATTTCCCAGTCTCAAGGACGCCGAGGACTGGGCCGCTCTAGACCCTTATGTATCTTCCGGCGTCTATGAACACGTTTCCATCAAACCTTTCAGGAAAGTATTACCAGAATGAAAATATCCATGATCAAGAACATCAAAACCTGCGCGGTCGCTCTGGCCATCAGCGCCCTGTTACCCATGCTTTCCATCGCGGAAGAAAACGCCCCGAAGGAAGACAAAGCACCGGCGCCCCAGACCATCGTGACCATCAACGGAGAACCCGTAACCGACCTCGAAGTCTTGGCCTTCAACGCCCTGCAGGGCAACCAGAACAAGCTGGACAGCCAGCAGGCCCAGGTGCAGCTGCTCAATCAGCTGGTGAACACCACCCTCCTGGCCCAGGCAGCCGAGAAGGAAGGCGTGGACAAGCTGCCACAGGTCCTTGCCGCGCTGAAAATGACCAGAATCCAGGTACTGGCGGAAGCCAAGGTGAACGACTATTTCGCCAAACATCCTGTCACCGACGAGGAGATCAAGGCGGCCTATGAAAAGCGCTTCACCAAGGAGGCCCTGCAGGAATACAAGGTCAGCCACATTCTGGTCAAGGAAGAACAGGAGGCAAAGGACATCATTGCTGCTCTGGAAAAGGGCGAAGCATTCGACAAGCTGGCCAAGGAACACTCCCTGGACAGCAGCAAGGATGCCGGCGGCGAACTGGGTTGGGTGGGCCGCAACCAGGTGGTCAAACCCTTCGGCGATGCCATGAGCACCTTGAAAAAGGGTGAGTTCAGCAAGACGCCAGTGAAATCACAGTTCGGCTGGCATGTCATCCTCGTGGAAGACATTCGCGCCCAGGAGCCCCCTCCCCTGGATCAGGTAAAGGAGCAGTTCCGTATCCAGTTGCAGCAACAACAGCTTGCCAAGCTGGTTTCCGAAATGCGTAGCAAAGCCAAAGTGGAAGTGGCCGGCGCGGAAAAAGCCACCAAAGCCCCGGCACCGGAGGCAAAGCCCGCACCACAGGCAAAATAGGCCGCTGCCTGAACAAAGCAGAAAAGCCCGGTCCGAAGCCGGGCTTTTTTGTTGCATGGGCGGGAGAAGCTGGTCTTCAGTCTTCGGGGGCATCCTTGTTCAACCCACCAATCTTAGAAATGGGAATGACCTCCGCTTCCCGCTTTTCATCCTTGAAATAGGGACGCTGGCGGGCCTCCCCCGCCGCATCCGCCAGCTCCATCTCCCTGGCCGCAATCAGGCGCAGGCACTGCCGGATGTCCTCTATGGTGTTGGCGGACAACGGATGCTTCATGGTTTTGAATTCGGGGGTCGTGTCCTTGATCACGCTGGCAAGCACCTTGCGCATGACCATGAGGATATCTCTTTCCTTACGGCTTTCTTCATTCATTGGAACATCTCACGATAATCGGCAATCAGCCAAGGATACCTGAACCCAATCCCTGCATTCCACAGGGATTCAGTCGAACAAGTTTTCCGCATCGAAGCCCTGTTGTTCCAGGATCACCCGCAGCCGTCGCAGGGCATCGATCTGGATCTGACGCACCCTTTCACGGGTAACCCCCAGTTCACTGGCCACCTGCTCCAGGGTGGAATTGTCATAGCCCTGCAGGCCGAACCTGCGCATCACCACTTCCCGCTGGTTGGGATTGAGCTTGTCCAGCCAGCGTTCCAGGTGTGCCTGTATATCCTCGGCAAGCAGGTGTTCCGTGGGTTCCTCCACCGAGGCGTCGGCAATGGCATCCACCAGCGGCTTGTCGCTGTCCCGCCCGTGAGGCACGTCCACGGAGGAAATGCGTTCATTGAAGCCCAACATGCGCTCCACGTCCTGCAAGGGCTTGTCCAGGAGATCCGCAATCTCCTCGGCGCTGGGTTCATGGTCCAGTTGCTGGGAAAGACGGCTGGCTGCCCGGAGGTAGGTATTGATCTCCTTCACCACGTGAATCGGCAGGCGTATGGTACGGGTCTGGTTCATGATGGCCCGTTCTATGGTCTGGCGTATCCACCAGGTGGCATAGGTGGAGAAACGGAAACCGCGTTCCGGGTCGAATTTCTCCACGGCACGAATCAGGCCCAGGTTTCCTTCTTCGATGAGATCGAGCAGAGGGAGCCCCCTGTTCAGATAGCGCCGGGCAATCTTCACCACCAGGCGAAGATTGCTCTCTATCATGCGCTTGCGGGCCGCATCATCTCCCCTGGCAATGGCCCGGGCAAGCGCCACCTCCTCTTCCGCGGTGAGCAGCTTGGCAGCGCCGATTTCCCGCAGGTACAGGCGAGTGGCGTCCATGTTCTCGTCGTGATCGACCGCTTCCCGCTGCGGCTCTCCGATTTTTCCACCACTACTCTCGTTTCTTGCCATGCACTTTCCCACTCTTGGCCGCACGCCACGGGTCCGGCTGCAGATTCGCCGTCTCCTCCTCCGCTGGTGCTCACGGGAATCGCCAGCCTGGAACGGCGTCAGCGCGGCAGATATTTCAGGGGATCCACCGGTTTCCCATACCGCCGTATCTCGAAATACAGCAGCGGCACGCTCTGATTGGTCACACCCATATCGGAAATATGTTGTCCGCGGGAAACCTTTTCCCCTTCTTTCACCCGCAAGCGGCTGTTGTGACCGTAAGCACTCAGATACTTGTTGTTGTGTTTGATGATGATAAGCTGTCCGTAACCGATGAGTCCACTACCAACATAGACAACCTGCCCCGCCTCGGCGGCAACGATCTTTTGACCTTTCCTGCCGCCGATCCTGATGCCGCCCCTGGAGGCATCATTGGAAGCGAAACGGGACAGGATCCGGCCGCGCACCGGCCACTGCCAGTGCAAGGAACCCACGACTGTCTTGCCGGGCCTCTTTGTGGGCGAATTCTTTGTCGAGGGCGCCGGCGGCTTGGACTTTCCCGGCCTGCTGGTCACGGATTTGTTGGGAGAAACCGGCTTTCGGTATTTGTGCCCTTTGGCTGCCGGTCCAGGCTTGCTGCGTCTGGGCGGTGGAAACAGGCGTATCCGCTGGCCAGGGTAGATGGTGTAGGGAGGTTTCAGGCCGTTCCAGCGCGCCAGGCTGCGATAGTCCAGGCCCGCGCGCCAGGCGATGGAATACAGGCTGTCGCCCTTGCGCACGCGATAATAGCCGCCGAGTTTCCGGGCGGGAGGCTTGGCCCGGGCGGGAGGCTTGGCCCGGGCGACAGGCGACGCTTTCTTTTCCGACACTTTGTGCGTGGCGCAGCCGCTCATCATGCCCGGCGCCATCAACGACAGCAGGATGGCAAGAAGCAGTCTTGTCGACAAATTGGTGCGGAGAACAGCGATCAATCCATCCCCCGTATGCCCACGGTTCCGTTCATCGAATCTTCACCACGATCGCTGCCACAATGACGACCACGACAACCGACCAACCTATCAGGTCCATGTATTTGTGCAGTTTCTCTTCCATGGGTTTTCCTCCCCAGGCCATGAGCGCAGCCACCAGCGAAAAACGCCCTCCCCGACCGATCAATGATGCAATGACGAAAGGCAGAAAGCTCATGGAGATGACCCCCGCCGTGATGGTGAATATCTTGTAGGGAATGGGAGAAAAACCGGCAATGAATATGGCCCAGAATCCCCAGTCATCGAACCAGGCGCGCACCTGCAGGTATTCTTCATAATAACCGAGGTCATGCAGCAGGGGCTCGATGAAATCGAAAGCCCAAAGACCGATGCCATAGCCCGCAATGCCGCCAGCAACGGAAGCCAGGGTGGTTATCAGGGCAAACCACCAGGCCCGGTCGGGACGGGCCAGGCTCATGGGGGCGAGCATCACGTCCGGCGGCACCGGAAAGAAAGAGGACTCGGCAAAACTCAAGCCGCCCAGATACCAGGGTGCCCTGGGATGTCTCGCCCACTGCATGGCGCGAGCATAGAGGGAAGAAAAAATTTTCAAGTTTCCGTCCCTCCGAGCAGGGGAACGAATCGCACTGGCTCCAGCATCTCGGTGTCATAGCCTGTTGCGGTGCGGGTGACTTTTACCAGCGCCTGAACACCCCCCTGGCCAATGGGAATGATCATGCGCCCGCCGGGGCGCAGCTGCTCCACCAGAGTGCGAGGAATGCCCTCGGGCGCTGCGGTGACGATGATGCCATCGTAAGGAGAAAATTCCGGTAACCCCAGGCCGCCATCGGAATGCTTGGGATGAATATTGCGCAATTTGAGCAAGCGAAACCGCTGCTTGGCCTGTTCCAACAGGGTGGCGATGCGCTCCACCGTATAGATACGGCGAACCAGAGGCGCCAGCACTGCCGTCTGGTACCCGGAACCGGTACCCACTTCCAGGACCTTGTCCAGGTTTTCGCCTTCCAGCAAGGCCTCGGTCATGCGGGCCACGATGTAAGGCTGGGAAATGGTCTGGGAGCGGCCGATGGGCAGCGCCGTATTCTCGTAAGCCCGGCTGGCCAGGGCTTCGTCCACGAAGATGTGCCTGGGAACCTGGGCCATCACCTGCAACACCCGCTCGTCACGTATGCCTTCGTCCCGCAGCTGCTGCACCAGGCGCTCGCGGGTGCGCTCCGAGGTCATGCCCTGACCGTTCTGTGAATGCGCGATCACGACATCAGTCCTCCAGCCAGTGCCGCAGGGGATCGATGGCCTGATGGCGGGTCAGGTCCACCTGCAGGGGCGTAATGGACACACAGCCCTGGCGCAGGGCATGAAAATCCGTGCCCGGCCCCGCATCCTGCTCCGGCCCGGCAGGGCCCACCCAGTAGATGGGACGGCCACGCGGGTCCAGTTCCCGAACCACGGGTTCCGCCTTGTGACGATGGCCGAGGCGGGTGATGCAAAAACCCTGGATCTCTTCCATGGGCAGATCCGGCACATTCACATTGAGAATGGATTCAGCCGCCAGCGGCTTGCGCTGCAAACGCCGGATGAGCTGCAGCGCCACCTGCGCGCCGGTTTCGAAATGCCTGGGCGCGTGAGAAGCCATGGATACGGCCATGGCGGGATAACCGAGAAAACGCCCTTCGGTGGCAGCCGCCACCGTCCCGGAATAGATCACGTCGTCTCCCATGTTGGCGCCAGCATTGATACCGGCAACGACCATGTCCGGTTCCTGCTCCAGCAGACCTGTGATGGCAAGGTGCACGCAGTCCGTGGGGGTGCCTTCCACCCGGATGACACCGTCATCCATACTGTGGGCACGGATGGGCATTTCCAGGGTCAGCGAATTGCTGGCGCCGCTCCGGTCCCTGTCCGGCGCCACGACCACCACTTCCGCCACGGTTTCCAGGGCTGCCGCCAGCGCCTTCAGTCCCGGCGCCTGGTAGCCGTCATCATTGCTCAACAGTATTCGCATCGCGCAATTCTAACCGAAACCGGCGGGGGTAACACACTTGAATGCCCTTTCATGAATGCCCCCACAAGGCAGTCCTGTAACGGTTGGGTATAATTTACGCATGAATTCCGAAGACAAAGAATCCGACGACGAGTTCAGTGTTTTCCGCAAGGCCATGCAGGGGGTAAAGCCCCTGGAACACGACCGGGCCTCACCCTGGAAGCAGCGTCGGCGTCCGCTTCCCCTGGAGCCACGGGAGGAACAGGCGCCAGGCGAGGAATTTGCGGACACCCAGGAAGACACTCCGGATTTCCTGGAGTTTCGCCGCCCGGGGATTCAACATCGTCTCTGGTCGGACCTGCAACGCGGCGTGCTGGAGCCGGAAGCCACCCTGGACCTGCACGGTATGCGCGTCCGGGACGCGCGCCAGGCCCTGGGGCGGTTTCTGAACCAGAGCCTCAGCGCCAGACGGCGCTGCGTGCGCATCATCCACGGCAAGGGGCGGGGCTCCTCGCAACAGCCGGTGCTGAAACAGCGCCTCAATCAATGGCTGCCACAAAAGAAGGAAGTGTTGGCCTTCTGTTCCGCGCCGCGCTGGGACGGCGGCACGGGGGCCGTCTATGTGCTGCTTTCACGCAAGTGGGGCTGAATTTGGCGAGTAGTTACGGGGTCGGAGTCAAATCAGGATGATGTCATGAAAATTCAGCGACTTGTGGGGATTTGACTCCGACCCCTGGTTTCTGCTTAACGGGTATACCCCATACCCTGTTTCTACCCAATAAATGCCTACCCGGACGATGCAGACTCACCCGCGCAGGTCGTTATAATTCCGCGTTTTCCACCGTCCGTTTCATCCGAGAACGGTCCCACTTACAACCATTGATGCAGAATCTGAACAAGAAATGACCAAGACCCTGGAAAAGAAAAAAGAACTCATTGGCAAACTCAGAGACGCAAAAAAAGCCCACCGACGCTGGGTGAGCAATGCCCAGATACTCATGCAGGGCGTCCCGGTAAAGAATGACCAGCTTCCTCTCAACGACACGGAATGCGGCTTTGGCCACTGGTACTATGGTGAAGGCCAGGCGCTGCTCGCCTATCCGGTCTACCGGAAGATCGAAGCTCCCCACACCGCCTTGCACGCGACCTATCTGCAGATCTTCGATCTGTTGTTTCGTGAACGTAAAGTCTCCCTGTTCAGCCGTATGCTGGGAAAGAAGGCGGAGCCGACCCCCGCGGAACTGGCAAAGGCGAAAAAACTGTTCACTGTGCTGAATGCGGAATCCATCAGGATCATGGGGCTGCTCGATGAACTGGCAGATCTGATCATTTCCATGGAGGACACGGATTTCGAAAACCTGTTCTGACGGTCAGTCAGGCCGTCATGGCGCGTGATTGCAGTACTCGCTCCCGCACGCAGGTGCGGGGGTTACCACTGTAACAGCTCGCGCATGACCACCGTGGCATAACGACCGGCCCCCAGACGGAAGTTGACCTCCAGCTCCACACCATGAAGGCTCCATTGCAGTTCCATGACGCGCATTCTCAATGCCCGGCGGTCCTGCTCCAGGCCAAAGCGCTGCAGGCCCTCTATCCAATCCTGCTGGGAGGCAAGGACCTTCTGCTCCAGCTTCAGAGCCATCCCTTGCGGTACCAGGGCGCGCCCCGGGCGGCCACAAAGGGGGCCAGTCACATGCACTTCCTGACGTTCCAGTCGCTCAGGCAGATTGTCATCATGTCGAGCGTGGAACTGGCCGGAACCGCCCGCCAGCCGCATCACATCCCCCTCCAGCAACCGGTTCCAGTTGCCCTGACGCACCCGCTCCGCCAGCACCAGGTTGAACAACCAGGAACGGGCGGCGGACAACCAGATGCTGCGCTTGTCCCGGCGCACTTTCTTCAGCTCTCCGGCAAACAAGGCCTGAGCCCGCTGTAAATTGCTGCCTTCGCGACCGAAACGCTGACTGCCAAAATAATTGGGCACGCCTCCGGCGGCAATCTGTTCCAGGCGCTGCGCCAGCAGGCCGGCATCACCATGGAAATCAGGGACGCGCAAGCGGAAACAGTTGCCTCGCAGCGCGCCCCGGCGCAATTTGCGGTGATGGCGTTGGGCGTCCAGCACCTGCAGATTGTCGCCCTCGAGCGCACGCCAGTCGGGTTCCGGCTTGCCGGGCAGATGAATGGAAAAGGTCTGTGTGGTGATGGCCAGCCGGTCCTTGAGGCCGGCGTAACTTACATCCCGCTGGCGCACGCCAGCCAGGCGGGCAATATGTCCGGCCACTTCCGGGGTATTGAGATTGCGCTTGCGAATTTTCAGGAATACGTGCTCGCCAGCGCCTGAGGGTTCCAGGCCAAGATCTTCGACCACCTGGAAATCTTCGGCAATGACCCTGAGGCTGCCGCTGCCCGCGGGACCGCCCCAGGCCCGGGGCAGGGCCGCCACCGGATCACTCATGCAGCAGCACCACGGCGTGAGCGGCAATGCCTTCGCCCCGCCCGGTGAAGCCCATTTTCTCCGTGGTCGTGGCTTTCACATTGACCCGCGTGACTTCCACTTCCAGGTCTTCGGCAAGGCGTTCCCGCATCAGATCGATATGCGCGCCCAGACGGGGCTGCTGGGCGATTACCGTGGCATCCACATTGCCAACCTTTAGCCCGGCCTCCCGCAAGTTGCTGACCACCTTGCGCAGCAGAACACGGCTGTCCACATCTTTCCAGGCCGCCTCGGTATCGGGAAAATGGCGCCCGATGTCCCCCAGCCCAGCCGCTCCCAGCAGGGCGTCGCAGAGGGCATGAATGAGCACGTCACCGTCGGAATGAGCGATCAGGCCCTGGTCATGGGGGATGCTCACACCACCAAGAACCACATGATCGCCGTGGCCAAAACGATGGGCGTCGTAACCGTAGCCGATACGCATGTTATTTTCTTTTTGCATGCTTCATCAGCCGCCGGCGTTTGTGCTGCTGACGGGGGGTGAGTTTGTTGCGCCGCCCCTTGAAGGGGTTGTCGCCTGTACGGAACTCGATGCGCACCGGGGTGCCCCACAGTTTGAAGGCCTTGCGGAAACGATTTACCAGGTAACGCTGGTAGCTGGCGGGCACGGCGTCCGTCTGGTTGCCGTGGATGACGATGATGGGCGGGTTCTTGCCGCCCTGGTGCGCATAGCGCAGTTTGATGCGCCGTCCCCGCACCAGGGGGGGCTGATGCTCCATCACTGCCTGTTCAAGGATGGCAGTGAGATCCGAGGTCTTCAAATCGGCAACCGCGGCCCCGTAGGCGGCATCCACTGCTTCCATCAAATGTCCTACCCCGGTGCCATGCAGGGCAGAGATGAACATCACTTCGGCAAAGGACAGGAAAGGCAGCTTGCGCTCCAGCTCGGACTTGATGCGCTCCCGTTCGTCACTCTGCAGGCCGTCCCATTTGTTGATCACCACCACCAGGGCGCGGCCGCTGTCCACCACATGACCGGCCAGGGTGGCATCCTGTTCGGAGATGCCCTGGTGGGCATCCAGCACCAGCAGCACCACGTTGGCGGCTTCCATGGCTTGCAGGGTCTTGATGATGCTGAACTTTTCTATGGCTTCGTTGATGCGCGCCCGGCGGCGCACCCCAGCGGTATCGATGAGGGTATAGCTTCGCCCTTCATGCTCGAAAGGCACACGGATGCTGTCCCTGGTGGTGCCGGGCTTGTCGAAAGCCACCAGGCGTTCCTCACCGATGAGCCGGTTGATGAGGGTGGACTTGCCCACGTTGGGACGGCCCACTACGGCGATCTGTATCCCGCCGCCTTCTTCTTCCGGTGCTTCATCGGCCGGCGGCAGGGTATCGAGGACCTGGTTGACCAGGGGCTTGACGCCCCGCCCGTGAGCCGCGGAAATCGCCACGGGCTCCCCCAGCCCCAGGGCATGGAACTCGACCGCCGCCACGTCCTTGTCCAGGGACTCGGACTTGTTGGCCACCACGGTGATGGGCTTGCCAGTCTTGCGCAGCTCGGCGGCAATCTGCTCGTCGGCCCCCGCCAAACCTTCCCGGGCATCCACCAGATAGAAGATGTGATCTGCTTCCTCGATGGCCAGGCGTACCTGCCTGTCCATGAGCACTTCCACGCCTTCCCTTTCGCCACTGATGCCTCCCGTATCCACCACCAGGTAGGGACGACTGCCCAGGCGGCCCACGCCGTACTGGCGATCCCGGGTCAGCCCGGGCTGGTCGGCCACCAGGGCGTCGCGGCTGCGGGTGAGACGGTTGAAAAGGGTGGATTTGCCAACATTGGGACGGCCCACCAGGGCGATGACGGGAAGCATGTTCTATTCTTCCAGCTATTCTTCTGGCAGCCCCAGTGAAACCAGCCTGCCATCGCTGGTGAGAACATAGAGCACATCACCCACCGCCACCGGTGGCGCGACGATGGCATCACCGATATCCATGCGGGCGGCCATGGAACCGTCGGCGGAAGACAGCCAGTGCAGGTACCCTTCGAAATCGCCCACCACGGTATAGTCACCCTGGATGGCGGGCGCGGTGAGAGCCCGGTTTTTCAGCGCCTGCTGGCGCCAGCGCGCCGAGCCGGAATCCGGGTCCAGGGACCAGACATTTCCCTGGGCGTCGGTCACCGCCAACTGCTGCCAGTTGGCTGCCATGTTGTTGTACACCGACATCTCCCGTTTCCAGAAGACCTTGCCGCTGCCCTCGCCCATGGCCGCCACATGACCCTGGTAGGCGGCGCCATAGACCGTACCACTGTAGATCAGGGGATCGGCGTCCACGTCCACCATGCGCTCCAGGTCGGAACGGCCGCTGGGCAGGGTGACATGCTGTTCCCATTCCAGCAACCCGCTATCCAGGGACAGCGCGATCATTTTTCCACCCGCCAGCCCGCAATACACCGTACCGCCACTGATGACGGGACTGCTGCTGCCGCGCAGGGTGAGCACCGGCACCTTGTGATCGTATATCCACAGCTGTTCGCCGTCAGGCGCATTCAGCCCGACGAGCTTGCCATCCGCTGTGTGCACCACGATGACCGCATCATCCACCGCAGGCACGGCCAGGATTTCACTGCTCAGATCCTTACGCCAGCGTTCCTCGCCCGAATCCGCCGAGAACGCAACCACCTGGCCATCACTGGTGCCAATGACGACGAGATCGTCGCCCACGCCGGGACCGGCGGACGCGGGCAGCTCCGTTTCCACCAGCCAGGACTGGGCGCCACTTTCCGCATCCAGGGCGCGCAGATCCCCTTCCGCGTCAACCACATAGACCACGCCGTTCCGCACTGCGGGCATGAGGCGGTTGTACGCCGTCCCCGTATCGCCGATATCCAGGCTCCAGCGCAGTTGCGGCTTGACCACGGGGGTGAAATCCACCAGTTCCGCGGGCTCCAGGGCAGGATCGTCGTCACCAAACCAGGTGGTGGGATCCGCCATGGTGCCGCAGCCGGCAAGCATCGCTGCAAGCACAGGCAACAGGAGCCAGCGAGTCATGTTCATCTAACCACCCAGCTCCATCAGCTTCATGCGCACCAGGGTCGGGTTGCTCACGCCCTTCTCCAGCGCCTTGGCAAAATCACTGCGCGCGCCTTCCCGGTCACCCCGGGTCAGCTTGACTTCCGCCTGGATGCTGAGAAATTCGCCCATCCAGGAATCCTCCGCGGGATTGGATGCCAGGGTGGAGGCCTCGTCCAGCTTGTCCATGTCCAGCAGCAGGCGCGCCAGGCGCACTTTCGCCAGCTTGCCGATGGCCTCGTCACTGGCATTGTCCATCACCCACTGCAAGCGGGTTCTGGCTTTGTCCTTGTCCCCGGCCTCCACCTGCAGGCGGGCAAGATCCAGGGCCGTGAACAAGGCGTAGGTGGACCCCGGGTATTCTTTCATCAGGGCCTCGCCGCGCTGTATCGCCGCATCCAGGTCGTTGCCACGGGCCGCCTGGGCAAAGCCTTCGTAGTTGGCCGAGGCGTTTTCCGCCTGCACGCGCTGGTATTCCATCCAGCCCTTGCCGCCACCAACCACTGCCAGTCCCAGCACGATGCCGCCAATGGCCCACTTGCCGTTTTCCTTCCACCATTTTTTCAGGGCTTCGACCTGTTCTTCTTCCGTCTGGTAGGTACTCACTCGATCACTCTCCAATCTCTTCTTTCAGAAAGGCTGCCAGCTGGCCCTGGGCCAGGGAAACCTGATCCCGCTGCTCCCGCAGCCACTTTACACCCACTTGTTGCTGCCGTAATTCGTCTTCGCCCAGAATCAGCGCGACCCGGGCGCCACTCCTGTCCGCCTTCTTGAACTGGGACTTGAAGCTGCCTCCACCGCAGTTCACCTGTAGCCTCAGACCTGGCAGGAGGTTGCGCAGTTCCTCGGCCAGCACCAGTCCCGGGGCCTGTACCTGGTCGCCAGCCAGCACCAGGTAGGCATGAGGGTCAGCGTCTGTGGGTGCAGCGCCCAGTTCTTCCAGCACAGCCACCACGCGATCCACACCCATGCCAAAGCCCACGGCGGGCGTGGGCCTGCCGCCCAGCTGTTCCACCAGGCCATCGTAGCGACCGCCAGCGCATACGGTTCCCTGGGCGCCCAGCAGGTCGGTCATCCACTCGAACACGGTGCGGGAATAGTAGTCCAGGCCGC
The DNA here is from genome assembly GCA_027026755.1 of Sedimenticola sp. Taxonomy (GTDB): domain Bacteria; phylum Pseudomonadota; class Gammaproteobacteria; order Chromatiales; family Chromatiaceae; genus Thiolapillus. The sequence goes on from JALVNE010000014.1 coordinate 39,950, forward strand.
GCACCAGGCGGGGATTGACGACATAGTCCACACCGGCTGCTTCCAGCCCCCTGACAATCACCTCGAAATGGGTCCGGGATTCCTCGCCCAGATCGTCCATGAGAGACGGCGCCCCGGTGATGATATCCGTCATCTCGGGATTCTTGGAGTCCAGCACCCGCAGGGGGTTGGTTTCCAGGCGCCGCAGGCTGTCCTCGTCCAGCCGGTCCTGGTGCGCTCGCAGGTATTCCACCAGACGCGTCCGGTAGGCCTTGCGCTCGTCCGGGGTTCCCAGGGTGTTGATCTGCAGCTCCAGCCCGGAAATGCCCAATTCTTTCCACAGCCTGGCAGAAACCAGAATCACCTCCAGGTCGATGTCCGGCCCTGCCATGCCGTAAGCTTCCAGCCCTATTTGTTCAAACTGGCGATACCTGCCCTTCTGCGGCCGCTCGTGGCGGAACATGGCGCCCTGGTACCACAGGCGCTGCGTCTGGTTGTGGAGCAGGCCGTTCTCCATGCAGGCGCGCACACAACCCGCTGTGCCCTCGGGACGCAGGGTCAGGGAATCCCCATTCCTGTCCTCGAAGCTGTACATCTCCTTCTCCACGATGTCCGTGACCTCGCCGATGGAGCGCTTGAACAGTTCGGTCATCTCCAGCACCGGCGTACGGATTTCACCGTAGGCGTAGGACTGGAATACCCGCCTTGCAGTGTCTTCCACGAACTGCCACAGGGGCGTCTGCCCGGGGAGTATGTCGCGCATTCCCCGCACTGCCTGGATCTTCTTGGCCATCTATTCTGCTGGTGGTTTGAGAGTTAGTTTGGCGACATTGCCCCGGGTGTAAGGAGCAAGATCATAGGGCTTGCCATCTATCAGGATGGTTAGGTTACGCGCATTCCCCAACACCATCTTGTAGGGAAACTCGCCGGTCAGCTCGATTTCTTCGCCAGCCTGGCGTTTGCCCACCATCTTGAAGCTGCCATTGGCCCCGCGCACATCCACCCAGCAATCACCTTTGAACGAAAGAAGTACACGGGGAGAAGCGGCTGGCGGTGTTGGCTCGGCAGGAGCTGGCTTGGGAGCAGGCTCGTCTTCTTCCGCGACAGTGGCGGCCTCCTCTGGCGGGGATTCGGCACTGCTGGGGGAAGCTACGGCATCAGCCTGCGGGGAAGTTTCTTCCGGGGGCAGCTGCTCCGGCTGGGATGGCGTTACGGACTCCCCGGCTGGTTCGGGCGGAATATCGGCAACATGCGTCACCTCATCACCGGCAACAGCATTGGCTACTGTAGCGCCACCTTCCTCCTTGGCGGCAGCAGCGACCAGTTCACCGTCCGTTGCGGATACCTGCTCGCCTTTCTCCAGGTTGGACTTCCACCACAGACCAAAAGTCGTCAACAGGGCAATGATCACCAGCCAGGTTACCAACCGCACCACGCCATGACTGCTGCGAATCTCCTCCCTTACCCCCTGGGCCAAAGCGGGCGGCGCGGTACAACCCTCACCCTCCGGACAGAGCTTTTCGAACTCGGACAGGATCACTTCTTCCGGCACATTCACCGCCCGGGCAAAATTCCGGTAATAGCCGCGCACGAAAACCCGCGCCGGCAAAACGTCGTAGTTCTCCTCTTCCAGGGCCTGCACCATGGCCTTGCTCAGGCGCAACCGCTCGGCCAGGGTGGCAATCTCCATGCCCAGCGCCTCCCGCGCCTGCCTCAACCGGCTGCCAGGAGAAGGTACGCTGGCCACAACAGCCTCATCACTGCTTCCCGGTGTCTGGCGCTTCTTGTTTCTCACACTTGCCATGACCGTACTCATTTGTCCAGGGAGCGCGCCTGCTCGGAATCGGGAAAACTGGATTTCAGCAGCATGGCATCACTTCTCACCTGGTTGACATTCCCCAGCTTGCGTTCGGTCTGGATGCTCAGGTACAGCAGTTCCGCCGTTGGCTTTGCCACCTCCCGGTAGCGTTGCAGATACGCGCGCGTGGACAGGTACTTGCCCTGATCGAAACGCAGTTGGGCCATCTGGTACAGGGCCGGTGCGTAGGATGGATTGCGCTCCAGCGCTCGCAACAGATAATCCTCTGCCTTGTCCTTCAGACCCGCCTTTCTGGCACAGGTACCTGCATTGGACAAAGCCACCCAGGGCGTCTGGTAAAGGGGATTCTCCAGGGCCTTGTCGAAATACGGCAGCGACCGCTGGTACTCTTGCAACTTGCACAGGTAGCTGCCGAAGGCGTTCAGGGCATAGGGATTCTTTGGATCGACTTCCAGGGCGCGACGGTAGGCCGCGCTGGCCGCGTCATTCTCGCCCAGGGTTTCATAGGTCAGCGCCAGCACCAGATGGGCATTGCCATTACGCGGGCCTTTGGCAACAGCCTTCTTGGCTTTCCGCAGGGCAGTGTCGTAATCCCCCTGCCGCAGGTATTCGTAGGCCAGCTGTACATAGACATCGGACGCTTCGTTCTCAGAACTACTCTTTCCCAGCTGTCCTGTGCTGGCGTCATTCTCGCCCTGTACCAACTCCTGGCCGCAACCACCGAGCAACAGAAAAATAATGACGAGGCCCATCAGTCTCATGAGGCAAGCCCTCCTTGCAAACGCGGGCGCAGAGATACCCGTACGCGCCCGCTGCGATCCCGCACTTTGCCCACCAGCTGGCCGCAGGCGGCGTCGATATCGTCACCCCGGGTCTTGCGCAGAATGGCCATGATGCCTGCTTTCATGAGTTTTTGCCGGAAGGCTTCGATACGCTCTGGCGGCGAACTGCGATAGTCGGTACCCGGAAAAGGATTGAAGGGAATCAGATTCATCTTGGAAGGAGTGCCCTCGAGCAGCCGGATCAGAGCCTTGGCATGGGCGATACTGTCATTGATGCCGTCCAGCATCACGTATTCCCAGGTAACCTTGCGGCGCTTGTCGTTCTTCACGAACTCCCGACAGGCAGGAATCAGCTCTTCCAGGGGATACTTGCGGTTGATGGGCACCAGCTCATCGCGCAGGGCATTGTCCGGGGCATGCAGGGATACGGCCAGGCTCACGTCCGACACTTCCCGCAGGCGATAGAGATTGGGCACGATACCGGAGGTGCTGAGGGTCACCCGGTACTTGGACAGCATGTAGGTCAGGTCGTCCTGCATGAGATCCATGGCCCTGACCACGGGCTCGAAGTTGGCCAGGGGCTCACCCATGCCCATGAGCACCACGTTGGTGGGCGGCTTGCCCATCTGCCGGGTGGCGTGCCAGACCTGGCCGATGATCTCGCCGGTGCTGAGATTGCGGTTGAAGCCCTGTTTCGCCGTGGAGCAGAAGGAACAGTCCAGGGCACAGCCCACCTGAGAGGAAACACAGACGGTGCTGCGGTTGCCGTCGGGAATATAGACCGTCTCCACCCGCTGACCGTCATGCAGCTCCATGACCCATTTCACCGTACCATCGGCGGACGGCTTTTCCAGGATGATCTCCGGCAGGCGCACTTCCGCGCCAGCCGTCAGGGCGGCGCGCAGTTTCTTGGACAGGTCTGTCATCCGGCCGAAATCCGTGACACCATGCTTGTGAATCCACTTCAGCACATTACGCCCGTGGAAAGGCTTGGCGCCCAGGCTCACGAAGTATTCCTCCATGGCCTCGCGGTTCAGATCCAGCAGATTCAGGGGTTTGTCAGTAGCCAAAATTGGGTTCCCGATGGTCACGCATCAAAACTGAATATATGCAAACAAGTTATTTTACTCTCCATTGGCAGTTTGCGCCAATGAATTCCGTTCCACAAAACAGAACAGCCCTACCAGCCAACGACTCCCTTTTTCAGCACTATAATCACGGGAACCAGACCAAACAACAAACACAGGAATGCTCATGACTTTCCGGTTCACCAACAGAGGCCCCGCCCTCATCCTGCTCACCACCCTGTGCGGCGCCGCCGCAGCCGGCATTTCCTATCCGCATGCGCCCCGGGGAAACCAGGCCGACAACTACCATGGCGTCTGGGTGGCAGACCCCTATCGCTGGCTGGAAGAACTGGATTCACCCCGCACCCGCCAGTGGGTGGCAGCAGAGAACCGTCTCACGCAGACTTGGCTGAAACGCTTTCCCGCCCGGGAAAAATACCGCCAGCGCCTCACGGAGTTGTGGAATTTCGAGCGCTATTCCGTCCCCTGGAAAGAAGGGGGACGCTATTTCTTCAGACGCAACGACGGCCTGCAGAATCAGTCCGTGGTCTATACCCTGCGCCACCTGGATGACAACCCCAGGGTACTCATCGATCCCAACAAACTGTCCAAAGACGGCACTGTGGCGCTCAAGGGCGCGGCCGTCAGTCCTGACGGCAAATACTACGCCTACGGCGTCTCGGATGCCGGCTCCGACTGGACCGAATGGCGGGTGCGGGAAATCGACAGCGCGAAAGACCTGGATGACCGTCTGAAATGGATCAAATTCAGCAATGTCTCCTGGAGCGCCGACAGCAAAGGCTTCTATTACTCGCATTACGACGCGCCAAAAGAAGGCCAACAGCTCAAGAGCGTCAATTATTTTCCCAAGCTCTACTATCACCGGCTTGGCGAGCCCCAGGAGAAAGACCAGCTCATCTATCATCGGCCGGACCACAAGGACTGGTCCTTTGGCGGCCTGGCCACGGACGATGGCCGCTACCTGCTGATCAGCGTGAGCCGGAGTACCGAGCACAAAAACCTCCTGTATTTCCAGGACCTGCAGCGCCCGGATCAGGGCATCCGCCCCCTGGTGACCAGCTGGCAGGCCAGTTACGACTACCTGGGCAACCAGGGTTCACGCTTCTGGTTCCTGAGCAACGACCAGGCGCCCCGGGGCCGCATCCTGGAAATCGACCTGGAAAACCCGGCACCGGAAAACTGGAAGGAAGTCGTGCCCCAGACGCGCGACACCCTGGAAACCGCCAGCATGATCAATGACAGTTTCATCCTCAGATACCTGCATGACGCCTGGCACAAGGTCATCATCCATCCCCTGGAGGGCGAGGCGTGGGAGCTGGAACTGCCAGGCATGGGCAGCGCTGGCGGGTTCTACGGCAAACGCAGGGACAAGGAAACCTTTTACTCCTGGACCAGTTTCAACACCCCCGCGCGCATCTATCACCTGGACATGGAGACTGGCAAGAGCCAGTTGTTCAAGGCCCCCAGGCTCAAGTTCAACCCGGACGACTACGTCACCCGCCAGGTCTTCTACAAGAGCAAGGACGGCACCCGCATCCCCATGTTCATCAGCCACCGCAAGGACCTGAAGCCCGATGGCAGGACCCCCACCCTGCTGTATGGCTATGGTGGGTTCAACATCTCCCTCACCCCCTGGTTCTCCGTATCCCGCCTGGTGTGGATGGAGGCCGGCGGCATCTATGCCGTGGCCAACCTGCGCGGCGGCGGGGAATACGGCGAACAATGGCATGAGGCCGGCACCAAGACCCGCAAACAGAACGTGTTCGACGATTTCATCGCCGCCGGTGAATGGCTGGTGGCCAAGGCTTACACCTCACCGAAACACCTGGGCATCATGGGCGGCAGCAATGGCGGCCTGCTGGTGGGCGCCGTACTCCTGCAGCGCCCGGACCTGTTCGGCGCGGCCCTGCCCGCCGTGGGGGTCATGGACATGCTGCGCTTCAACAAGTTCACCATCGGCTGGGCCTGGGAATCGGATTACGGCTCCCCGGATAACGAAGAAGAATTCAAGGCCCTGTACGCCTATTCCCCCTACCACAATGTGAAGCAAGGCGTTTGCTACCCCCCCACCCTGGTCACCACCGCCGATCACGACGACCGGGTGTTTCCCGCCCACAGCTTCAAATTCACCGCCGCCCTGCAGGCCGCCCAGGCCTGTGACAATCCCGTCCTCATCCGCATCGAAACCCGGGCGGGCCATGGCGCGGGCAAACCCACCGGCAAGCGTATCGAGGAAGCGGCAGACATGCTGGCCTTCCTCGACTACTTCCTCAAAGACCGGCCATGAACGGTCAGCCTTCACGGCCTTCCCTGAAATGGTCCATGCGCATGGGCAGCCTGGCGGGAATACCCGTCTATATCCACGCCACTTTCCTCATTCTTCTGATCTGGATCGCCCTGAGCTACTGGCGCAGCGAGCAGAGCCTGGGGGCCGTAATCCATGGCGTGGTTTTCATCCTGGCTCTGTTTGGCTGCGTGGTCCTGCACGAGCTCGGCCACGCCCTCACGGCCCGGCGCTTCGGCATCCGAACCCGGGACATCACCCTGCTACCCATCGGCGGCCTGGCTTCCCTGGAGAAAATGCCGGACGATCCCAAAGAGGAGATCCTGGTGGCCCTGGCCGGGCCGGCGGTGAACATCCTCATTGCCGCCGTCCTGTGGCTATGGCTGAACCTGCAGGGCGCGATGCCGGCAGAAGCTGTTGGGGCCCTGCTCCAGGGCGACATGCTGCAACAACTCCTGGCCCTGAACCTGTTTCTGGCCCTGTTCAACCTGCTGCCGGCTTTTCCCATGGACGGCGGCCGGGTATTGCGCGCGGTGCTGGCCCTGCGCATGGATCATCTCAGGGCCACCCGCTCGGCAGCCGCCATCGGCCAGGCCTTTGCCCTGTGGCTGGGGCTGGTGGGGCTGCTGTACAACCCCTTCCTGCTGTTCATCGCCCTGTTCGTGTGGATAGGCGCCATGGCGGAAGCCGGCTCAGAGGAAGTGAAGAGCCTGCTCCATGACAGCACCCTGGAACACGCCATCATCACCCATTTCGACACCCTGGCCCCGGACGACGCCCTGTCCCGGGCCATACAGCTTACCCTGGAAGGCGTACAGAAGGATTTCCCCGTCCTGGATCAGGGGGACATCGTCGGCGTGCTCACCCAGGAAGACCTGCTGCGTGGTCTGCAGGAACAAGGGGCTTTGGCCCCGGTGGCAAGCTACATGCACACCGGCATTCCCAGAGCCGAGGTGAACGAACCTCTGGAGAAGGTCATGAAGGAACTGCAGGACTGCGACTGCCATATTCTTGCCGTGACCCGGGAAGGCCGGCTGGCGGGCATCATCAACATGGAGAACATCCTGGAACTGCTGCGCATCGAAGCCGCGCTGAAAAAGTAACCAAGGGGGGTCGGAGTCAAATCAGGATAGCGTACGATGAATCCACCGCCTGAAGTGATTTGACTCCGACCCCCTGCCAGGCTAATTAGTCGTCCCCGGACCGGACAAGGGTGTAAAGACGCGCAAGCTCCTGTTCCAGGCTGTTCGCCAGCCGTGGCACCCCGGCTTTTGCATACCAGTAATCCGCATTCCAGTCATCACCTTCCACCCGGTGCAGGTAGGCATGAATCTGACAGGACAGGCGATCGGAATGGGGCTGCACCAGGCGATGGGCTTCATCCCAGTGATTGTCCCGGGCCAGATTCAGGATTTGGACATAATCGATCATTTTCCCGTCTCCGGTGATATAGGAGGCAGCATTGAGGGGTCGGAGTCAACAAACCACCGGCTGCAAGCCGGTGGCATGAGGATTACGCACTGTAAGTGCGGTTCCGGCTAAAACCGGCTCCAAGCCGCCGGCCCATGCCGGTTCATGACGACTCGAAGTCGCCGGGGTCAACCACCTTGAATTGTTCTTCTGTCTCACTATGCTGTTCGATATAGGCCGCAATCATTTCGTCTGAGACATTCCCTGTACTACACGCAAAATACCCTCGGGCCCACATCCTTTGACCCCAGTACGCCTTTTGAAGGGAACGGTATTCCCGCTGGAGCTTGTACGACGTCTTCCCTTTCAGCTTCTGAACCAACTTGCTTACCGATACCTGCGGCGGCATCGATACCAGCAGATGTACATGTTCTTTCGCCACCACACCTTTCAGAATCTCTACACCCATGTCCAAGCATATCTGCCTCACCAGATCTCGAAACCGGTACCCTATCGCCCCTACCAACACCGGACGCCTGTACTTCGTGCACCACACCAGATGTACATGTAACTGAAATACCGAATGTGTCCCTCGTCTGTACTCACTCATGCTCCCTACACTAAACCAGGAGGCTGAAAGCTTCCAGCTGAAGCTGGGGGCTTGAACCCTCCCACGTTGGGACAGTCAAACCCGCGGGAATGGCAGGCTGTTTCGATGGTTGAGGTTGGACTGGTTCCGTGCCTTCAACGGCAGAAGATGGTTTGACTCCGACCCCGGGAATCAGGGGATATGAGCGCGAATCACCCGAATCAGCTCACCATACTGCTCCGGCGCATCTTCCGGCCTGTTGAGCAGCCAATGATGCAAATGCGGATCGGCCTCGCGCAGCAGGCGGCGGAAAGCGGCCTGCAGTTCTTCCGAAACCTGGTCGTATTGTTCATCGAGAAAGCGCCGCAGCAGGCAGTCCAGCTCCAGCATGCCCCGGCGGCACTGCCATTGCAGGCGTTCTCTTTCCCTGAATCCCTGACGGCTCACACGGACTTCTTCAGCATGAGGTTGCGGATATGGCCGATGGCCTCGGTGGGATTGAGATGCCTGGGGCAGGCTTCCACGCAGTTCATGATGCTGTGACAGCGGAACAGCTTGTAAGGGCCATCCAGGGCATCCAGGCGTTCCTCCTCGCCCTGATCCCGGCTGTCGGCAAGAAAACGCCAGGCGGTGAGCAGGGCCTGGGGCCCGAGAAACTTGTCGGGATTCCACCAGAAAGAGGGGCAGGAGGTGGAGCAGCAGCCGCAAAGGATACACTCCCAGAGCCCGTCCAGCCGGGCGCGTTGTTCTGGCGTTTGCAGGCTCTCTTGTTCCGGCACCGGATCCCTGCGCTTCAGCCAGGGTTCAACAGCCTGGTACTGCTGATAGAACTCGCTCATGTCCACCACCAGGTCGCGGATCACCGGGCGTCCGGGAAAAGGCCGAATGACCACCGGCGCTTTCAGCTCCGCCACCGGGGTGATGCAGGCCAGGCGGTTGCTGCCGTTGACATTCACCCCGTCGGAACCGCAGACACCCTCGCCGCAGGAATGGCGGAAGGCAAAGCTCTCGTCCTGTTCCTTGATCTTCAACAGGGCGTCCCGCAACATCATGCCCCGCTCCACTTCCAGGTCGAAGGCCTGCATGCGGGGCTTGTCATCGGTATCAGGATTGTAGCGATAGACTTCGAAACGCATCAGTACACCCGCTCCTTCGGAGGAAAGCTGTCCACACTCAGGGGACGGGTGCGCACAGGCTTGTAGTCCAGGCGGTCGCCGTCACGGAAGTACAGGCTGTGGCGCATCCAGTTGCGGTCGTCACGATCAGGATAGTCCGGCCGCGAATGGGCGCCACGGCTCTCCTTGCGGTGCAGGGCGGAGGTGACGATGGACAGGCCCACATCCACCAGGTTCTCCAGCTCGAAGGCTTCCACCCGGGCGGTATTGAAGGTGCGACTGCGGTCCTCGAGGCGCACCTCGTCCAGGCGCTGACGGATGTCTTGCATTTTCTCCAGCCCCTCCTGCATGATTTCTTCCGTGCGGAACACACCGGCATGGTCTTCCATGACCTTTTGCAGTTCGGTTCTCAGCTCCGCCACGGAAACCCCCTCGCCTTCCCTGTCGAAGCGCTGGAAACGCGCCATGGCCTGCTCCTCGCTGGCGCTGTCGGTGAGGCGGTGCCGGGGGTTCTCATCCAGGTATTCCAGAATATCCAGCCCCGACAGGCGACCAAACACCAGGATGTCCAGCAGGGAATTGCCTCCCAGACGATTGGCGCCATGCACGGAGACACAGGCGCATTCACCCGCGGCATAAAGCCCCGGCACCACTTCCTCCGGCCCGTGACGCGCCGGCGCCACCACCCGGCCGAAACGATCCGTGGGAATGCCGCCCATGACATAGTGCGCCGTGGGATACACGGGAATGGGTTCGAAAGCAGGATCTATGCCCAGAAAGATCTTGCTGGTTTCGCGTATGCCCGGCAGACGCCTGGCCACGGTTTCCTCACCCAGGTGATCCACTTTGAGCAGCACATGATCTCCTTTGGGGCCGCAGCCCCGGCCTTCACGCACCTCGGTGACGATGGCCCGCGCCACCACGTCACGGCTGGCCAGATCCTTTGCCGTGGGCGCGTAGCGCTCCATGAAGCGTTCGCCATCTTTATTGATGAGATAGCCGCCTTCTCCTCGGGAGGCCTCGGTGATGAGCATGCCCCGCCCGGCCACGCCCGTGGGATGAAACTGGAAGAATTCCATGTCCTGCAGGGGCACCCCGGCGCGCAGGGCCATGGCCATGCCATCGCCGGTATTGATATGGGCATTGCTGGTGGTGCGGAACACCTGTCCGCAGCCCCCGGTGGCCAGCAGGATGGCCCGGGCATTGAGCACCATGGGCTCGCCGCTGGTGATATCCATGACCAGGGCGCCGGTGATCCCGCCCTCGGCATCCTGCAGCAGATCGATGGCAAAGTACTCGGTGAAGAAATGGCTGCGCGCCTTGAGGTTCTGCTGATACAGGGTATGCAGAATGGCATGGCCGGTGCGGTCGGCGGCAGCGCAGGTGCGACTTGCCTGTTCCTTGCCGAAATGACGGCTCTGACCGCCGAAGGGTCGCTGGTAGATCCTGCCGTTGTCCAGGCGGGAAAAAGGCACGCCATTGTGTTCCAGCTCGTACACAGTGGGGATGGCCTCCCGGCACATGAACTCGATGGCGTCCTGGTCGCCCAGGTAGTCCGAGCCCTTGACCGTATCGAACATATGCCAGTGCCACTTGTCCTCGTTCACGTTCCCCAGGGCGGCATTCACCCCTCCCTGGGCCGCCACCGTGTGGGAGCGGGTGGGAAAGACCTTGGACACCACGGCCACGCGCAAATCCGCGTCCGCCAGCTGTACCGCCGCGTTCAGACCAGCACCCCCGGCGCCGATGATGAGCACATCGAAATTTTTTCTTATCAGGGTCATAGCAGAGCCACCAGGACAACAAAGGCCCAGAGGCCGCAAGTCAAAAGAAAGGCCAGCACGGCAGCCAGCACCAAAAGACGCAGAGCGGCTGGTTTCACATAGTCCAGCACCACATCACGTACCCCCACCCAGGCGTGAAGCAGCAGCATGAGCATGAACACCGCAGTAGCCAGCCACATGCCCAGGCTGCTCATCCAGTGCTGGAGCGCCTGATGATTCGCAGGCGGTGCAATCATCAGGCGCAACAGTATCCAGGCAATATACAGGGCCAGATAAACGGCACTGACCCGCTGCCACATCCAGGCGCGAAAACCGGAAAGCTGGCGGCTCATAGCAACCCCCACAACAGCAACGAGGCCGCCACGGGCGCAGCCACCAGTACCGCCCAGGCGCTGTACCGAAAATACGGAGCGCGCACGCCCAGGTGTGCATCCATCAGCAGATAGCGGATGCCAGCCAGGAAATGATGGGACAGGGCCCACAACAGCAAAAACAGCGCCAGCTTGCCGACCGGGGAATGCAGCTGTGAAATCACGCGCCCAAAGCCGTCTTCTCCAGACAGGGCCTGGGACAGCAGGGCGATGCACAGGGGAATGGCCAGAAACAGCACCACGCCCGCCACCCGATGGGCGATGGACATGACCGCCGCCACGGGCAGGCGGATCTGTAACAAATTGAGAAAGACGGGTCTGGACGATGCTTGCATGAGGTTTTGGTTATTATTCCACCATCATTCGAGCCGTAGGTCGGACTTCAGTCCGACAACTCTCTGCCGTGGCGGTTGTTGTCGGGCTGAAGCCCGACCTACAGATACGAATTGTTCCTGGTTCATCAGGCATAATCTAGAGTGTAGGCACAACTTGGCCGTTTTTCAGGCATCCGCCGATATTTCCCTCAGCAGGCGAAACAGCTTGCGACCCGCTCCCGCCGGTTTGCCCGTGGCCTTTTCGCGGCCCGCCGAGCGGATCAGGGAACGAATCTGCTGCCGGTCCGTGTGGGGATACTGCTGGAGAAACTCGCCCAGGGCGGCATCCCCTTCTTCCACCAGCCGGTCTCGCCACTGCTCCAGGACATGAAAGCGGCGGTTCTCTTCCGCCTGCCTGCTGTCGCGGTTGTCGAACCATTGGCGCACCTGCGCGAGATCCTGCTTCTGTAACAGCTTGACCAGGTACTTGATCTGCCGGTTGCGCCCGCTGGAAGGCTTCATCTTCGCCGCCAGCGCCACCCCTTCGAGAAACTTTGCGTCGAGATTCAGCTTGTCCCGCTCGCCCTCTCCCAGTCTGATGATCTCCATCACCAGGGATTGTACTTCCGCCAGCTCCCGTTTCTGCCGGGTCTTGTTGGGGCGGATGACCAGGCCATCCTCATCCAGTTCCCTTTCCTTCATGCGGCCTCCAGGTGGGCAATGCGCAGCTGCAGGTTCACATTGCCGCGAAACTCGTTGATGTCCAGCTGGTAGGCCATGAGCACCCGCTCCGGCAAGGGCGCAGGACATTCCGCCGCCAGGTTGAAACCAATGGCGTCGATGACCCGGGAACCGCCAGCGGGCTGCACCACCAGCTTCCAATGCCTGTCGTTGAGCAGACGCTGCTGCACCACCTCGAACTCACCGTGAAACAGGGGCTCGGGGAAGCCCTGGCCCCAGGGGCCGCCCTCGGCCAGCTCGCTGGCCAGCGCCAGATCCATGTCCTCGGGGGCAATCTCGCCGTCGGATTCGAGCACCGGCTGCAGATCCTGCTCTCCCAGATAATCCCCAAGCACGGCAACGAAGGCCTCGCGGAATTCATCCAGACGATGGGCCTCCAGGGTCAGACCCGCCGCCATGGCATGACCGCCGAACCTGGGCACCAATCCCGGAAATCTCGCATTCACCTCGTCCAGAATGTCGCGGATGTGCACCCCGGGAATGGAACGCGCCGAGCCCTTGATCTCGCCGTCATCTCCAGGCGCAAAGGCGATTACCGGCCGATGGTAGCGTTCCTTGATGCGCGACGCCAGGATGCCGATGACGCCCTGGTGCCAGCTATCGTCATGCAGACACAGACCCGGAGGAAGATCCGATTCTTTCAGCAGCAGGCTGTCCATCATTTCCTCTGCCTGCTGGCGCATGTCGTCTTCGATGGCCCGCCGCTCCCGGTTCAGCCTGTCCAGCTCCCCGGCCAGCTGCCGGGCCCGCAGGGGATCGTCCGCCAGCAGACACTCGATGCCGATGGACATGTCATCCAGGCGTCCCGCGGCGTTCAGGCGCGGACCCACGGCAAAGCCCAGGTCTGAGGCCTGGGCCCGATGCTGGCTGCGCCCGGCCACTTCCAGCAGGGCGGAAATCCCCGGTCGGCAGCGCCCGGCGCGTATGCGCGCCAGCCCCTGGCGCACCAGGATACGGTTGTTGTGCTCCAGGGGCACCACGTCCGCCACGGTGCCCAGGGCCAGCAGGTCCAGGTACTCCGCCATATTGGGCTCCGGACGGCGGGCAAACCAGCCTTGCGCCCGCAACAAGGCGCGCAGAGCCAGGAGCACATAGAAGATCACCCCCACCCCGGCGGTGGATTTGGCAGGAAAACGGCTGTCTGGCAGGTTGGGATTGACCAGGGCCGCGGCCTCCGGCAGGCGTTCGCCAGGCAGGTGATGATCCGTGACGATGACTTCCATGCCCAGATCGTTGGCCGCCGCCACGCCTGCCACGCTGGAAATGCCGTTGTCCACGGTAATGATGAGCCGGGGCTTCTGCTGCGCCGCCAGGGCGACGATCTCCGGGGTGAGGCCATAGCCGTACTCGAAGCGGTTGGGCACCAGGTAATCCACCTGATCCG
>JALVNE010000015.1 GCA_027026755.1 Sedimenticola sp.
ATGTCCGGCATGCGTGGAATGTCCGGCATGTATGGCATGAACGGCATGCGCGGCATGTCCGGCATGTACGGCAGCAACTGGCGTTGAGGGAATAGAGCGGTTTCGACCGTGCGGCGCAGGGACGCGCCTTTCCCACCAAGACCATTGTCTCGCGGCATGCCTCCAGGTATCCGCGGGACTTTAATCATTCGAGGTCAGAACAATGAAAACTTCGTTTTTCGCCCAACTGGCGTTCCTTGCCCTGTTGCTGAGCCCGTCCTTGCAGGCAGCAGACCAGGGTAACAAGGGCGCATTGGACTATCACCGGGCCATGTGGGATCCCATTCATTTCAAACCGGCCATCGACAAGGCCTCCAACGAGCAATGTCTCTCCTGTCATCGGGAGATTCTGGACCGAAAACCCCTGAAACAAAGCCCGGCAGGCGTCTCCTCGGAGCAAGCCCTGGCCTGGTACCAGACACTGGACACCTATGAGGGTCCACAGGAAACCTTTCATCGCCGACACCTGGTGGGTCCGTTGGCGGTAAAACTCATGGATATGAAATGCACGACCTGTCACCAGGGTGAAAACCCGCGCGAGGAAGCGCCCATTCCCCCGGATGTGAACAATACCGATTTCACGCTGCGCAAGCAGGTCAATCCGAAGATCTGCCTGATGTGTCATGGCGCCTATCCCTACCAGGTCATGGGTGTGCCCGGCCCCTGGGAAGAAAGTCGCGAGACCTTCCAGAACAACTGCCTGCTGTGCCATTCCACCATCCGCAGCAACCGGCACCAGGTGAATTTCCTCAAGGCGGATGCGATCGAGAAAGCTGGAAAGGAAAACTCCGATGTCTGCTTCGGTTGTCATGGCGGCCGCAAATGGTATCGAATCGCCTATCCCTATCCCCGCCACCCCTGGCCGGGAATGGCCAAGGAGGTGCCGGACTGGGCCAAGGATCGTCCCACGGAATCCCCGGTCCGTTTTCGCATCGAGCGCAAGACCGCCAACAAATAAGCGCCAACAGGAGAGACTACAATGAGCAATAATGACCATCTGCAAAAACTTTCCGAGCGTCTCAACCTGAGCCGGCGATCTTTCCTGAAGGGTACGGCCGCCACGGCCGGCGCGATCGCCGCCGACGGTCTGATCGAGCTGAAATTCGGCAAGGAGGCGAAGGCCTTCGCCTACGAACCCTATCCGCGCGATGACCAGCTGGAAACCGTGGTCACCAGTTGCGCCCACAACTGCGGTTCCCGCCACATGCTGGTGGCCCACAAATGGAAGGATGTCATCGTGCGCCTCTCCACCGATGATGGCCGCTATCAGCGTGGTGGCTATTTCGGCAAGGACAGCAACGAAGAACCGCAGCTGCGCGCCTGTCTCAGGGGCCGTTCCTATCGTCAGCGCCTGTACTCCGCCGAGCGGCTGCTTTTTCCGATGATGCGCGTCGGCGAGCGGGGCGAGGGCAAGTTCAAGCGCGTCTCCTGGGATGAGGCGCTGGACTTCGTCGCGCGTAAGATGATCGATATCAAGAACACCTACGGCCCCACGGCCCTGCTCGACCAGAGCTATGCCGGCGCTTCCTATGGCGTGCTGCATCGCTCGGATCAGATCGAGGGCCTGTTGGGCCGTTTTCTGGGCATGTTCGGCTGCCGCACCAACTCCTGGTCGGTGCCTTCCTACCAGGGCACCACCACCAGTTCCCGCTGGACCTTCGGCACCATCGAGGATGGCAACGAGGATGACACCTTCGCCGAATCGAAATTGATGATCATGTGGGGCTGGAACCCGGCCTACACCTTCCACGGCGGAAACACCTTCATGTATATGCGCATGGCCAAGCAACGCGGCTGCAAGTTCGTACTGGTGGACCCGCAATACACCGATTCGGCGGCCGCCTACGATGCCTGGTGGATTCCGATCAAGCCCAATACCGATGCCGCGATGATGGCTGGCATGGCGCACTACATCTTCACCAACAACCTGCAGGATCAGGAATTCATCGACCGCTTCTGCTTCGGCATGGATGCGGGCACGATGCCGGATTGGGCGCCCCAGTCGGTCAATGGCCGGGAGAACTTCAAGGACTATATCCTCGGCAAGTACGATGGCCAGCCCAAGACGCCGGAATGGGCATCGGAGATCTGCGGCGTGCCCGCGAAAGACATCAAGAAGCTGGCCGACATGTATGCGCGCACCAAACCGGCGGCGCTGAAGGCTTCCTGGGCGCCGGGCCGCAACGCCTATGGCGAGCAGTACAGCCGCATGGCCGCGGCCCTGCAAGCAATGACCGGTAACATCGGCAAGCTGGGTGGTTGTTCCGAGGGCGTCGGCAAGGCCTGGCACGCCGAGGCCATCGCCTACCCCTACGATCAATACGCCAATGTCTGGTTCGCCGCGATCAAGTCGGACCGCTGGGCACACTGCGTGCTCAATTACCCGAA
>JALVNE010000016.1 GCA_027026755.1 Sedimenticola sp.
TGTTAGACGACAATTAACCTGTCCGGTCAGGCGACAATTATCTTGACCGGTTGAGTGCCAAGCCTGATAAGTATTTTTTGCTCATATGAGGAGAAAGGCTTGCCAGGAAAACATATCACTCAATTACAGGAAGAGCTCTACATGAAGAACCGTCAGAAAGGTCATACTCAGATAATTTCGGCTGCGAAAGCCGGCATCAGTGTTCGTTCGGGTCGTCGTATCGAAAAAGGCGAAACCCCAAAACCAAAGGCGCGTACCTGGCGAACGCGCAAAGATCCACTTGCCGAGGTATGGGAATCCGAATTGATTCCCTTGCTGGAAAAAGAACCGTCTCTAACCGGCATTACCTTGTGGGATTATCTGGATGAACAACATCCCGGAAAATATCCCGAGAAATTGTTACGCACGCTGCAACGCCGCGTTAAACACTGGCGAGCCACACGGGGGCCGGATAAAACTGTAATCTTCCGCCAATCGCTCCCGGCAGGTCTCCAGGGGCTGTCAGATTTCACCCATCCCAATACGGCCATCACCATTGATCAGAAACCTTTTGATCATTTGCTGTATCAGTTTCGTCTGGCCTTCAGCGGTTGGCGCCATGTGCATATAATCCGGGGCGGTGAAAGCTATAGCGCCCTGGCGGATGGTTTGCAGCGTGCGTTACACCGCCTCGGTGGCGTACCCAGGGAACATCGTACCGACAGCCTGAGTGCCGCTTACGTCAATACGGCAGAAAAACAACGGCTAACAGAGGATTACCAAGCCTTGTGCCAGCATTATGGTATGCAACCGACGACCAATAATTTAGGGGTCAGCCATGAGAATGGTGCGATTGAATCGCCCCATGGATCGTTGAAACGCCGGATTGAGCAGGCCATCAAACTGCGGGGTTCCAATGATTTCCCGACAGTGCAAGCCTATCAAGCCTTTTTGCAACGGATTGTGGATAAGCTGAACCGGCGCTGCCAGGGGCGATTAGCGGAAGAACACAAGACCTTGATGTCTTTGCCTGAACACCGTTTTATTGATTACAGTGAATTGAGCGTCAAAGTCACTCGCAGCAGCACGATCACCGTAAAACGCGCCTTGTATACCGTCCCGTCCCGACTCATCGGGGAATCTGTCCGGATCCATCTCTACCATGATCGGCTGGAATGCTTTGTTGGCCAAACCCGGGTTGTCGAACTGCCCCGAGTTTATCCGGCAACGGCCACTGGCCGTGCACGACGCATCGATTATCGGCATATTATTCACGCCCTGGCGGCAAAACCTCAGGCGTTTCGTTTTTCGCAGTTTAGAGAGGACATTCTGCCCGATGCCCAATACCGTCAGCTATGGCAAAAAGCGCAACAACAGTTTACGCCTCAGGATGCCAGCAAATGGATGGTGGCCGTATTACGCATTGCCTTTGATCATGATTGTGAAAAATCACTGGGCGATGAACTGACCGGGCAGGCAACCCATGGGGATTTACCTGATCTGAAATCACTACAAGCACGCTATTTGACACCGGATGCACCACCACAGATCCCGCTGCGTCAACATGCAGTTGCTGACTATGATCAGCTACTGACGGGACACTGGATGCAACAGGAGCTGAGCCATGGATAAAGCGTTGCCAATGATGCTAAAAGACCTTCGCCTACCCGCATTCAGTGCACATTATGCCGATTATCAGGCCCAGGCCACCGACCAGGCCTGGAGCTACAGCACCTATCTTTCCAAACTTTGTGAGCAAGAAATTGCCCGGCGCTTCGAAACCCGTATCCACAATTGGACGAAAGACGCCAAGTTGCCCCGCGGTAAAAGTTTTTCTACCCTGGCCATTGAAGAACTACCCGGCGCCATCCAAAAAAAGGTGATTGGGTTACGGGATAATACGCAATGGGCGCTACAAGCCGACAATGTTTTATTGATTGGCCCATCCGGCGTGGGAAAGTCCCATATTGCTTCTGCCTTGGGACTCCATCTGATCGAACAAGGCATTCGGGTCAAATGGTTCCCTGCCACTTCACTGGTGCAACTGCTACAACAGGCCAAAAGAGACCTGGATCTGATGACGATCATGACCCGGCTGGATAAATATCGGGTATTGATTATCGACGATATAGGCTATGTCAAAAAAACAGATTCCGAGACCCAGGTACTGTTCGAGTTTATTGCTCATCGTTATGAAAGCGGCAGCTTGATCATTACTTCTAACCAGCCATTCAGTCATTGGGATCAGATCTTCCCAGACACGTTAATGACCGTAGCCGCCATCGACAGAATTATTCACCATGCCACGATTCTTGAAATCGATGGCGACAGTTACAGGAGGAAACACCAGAAAAAATCATAATCAATCCCCCATACTCAACCGGCCATCATAATTGTCGCCAAACCGGTCAAGATAATTGACGCCGAACAA
>JALVNE010000017.1 GCA_027026755.1 Sedimenticola sp.
CGGGGATTGGCGGAACAGGTCCCGCCGCTGGTCGCAAATCTCCAGGGCGCGGGTGACCAGCCCGGGGTAATCCGCCGCCCGTTCGGCGACCGGCGCCAGGAGCGCAGGGTGATTCTCCAGCATCGGGAAGGTGGTCTGGGGCAAGTCGCCCAGCAGCAGTCGGTCGCCGCCGCCAATCGCCTGAAAGACCAGCGAGCGCAAAAAGGTGCTCTTACCGGAGCGGGTCATGCCGGGAACCAGCAAATGCCCCAGCGTATCCCAGGCGAGCGCAATCAACTTCCCGCCGATCCCCACACCGATCTGCAACATGCCGGGTTTCAGATCGGGCAGTTCCACCATCCGCGGCAGGTCCGGCGGTTTGGAGAGCAGGATCGCGAACCGGAACCCGGTGGTGTTGGAGATAGCCACCGGCATCCCCTTCAGGTTGGTAGAGATTTGATGCCGTGCTTTCGCATACGGCTCCAGCCGTCCTACGATCCTGCGGGTGTCCAGCACGACGAACAAAATTTCCATCTGACCGGTACCCACCAGGCACAGGCGGTGGATGACATCCGATTGCAAGTTGAGCGCACGCAGCGTCTCGCTGGTCACATGAAACACATGCTGGGCAAGAGATTTCTGCCGCTCGCTGAGGGGCGGTTTATGTTGTGTAGAAGGAACAGGCATGGTGGTCATGGTTCGCTCCCTAGTACAAAATTTGGTCTTTCACGAATTCTGCTTCCACATCCGCCACCCACTGGCGCACTTCGGGGTCGTCTGCATCCACCACCTTGATGTCGATGATCTCACCGGTGGGGATTTGTGGATGGTTGCTTTGCAGATTGTTCAGCATCATCTGGATCAGTTCATGCCGGGAGACCCCGCTGCCGCGGGTGGCTTCGGGCGGCAGGCTGCGCAGCATCTCCACCAACTGCGCCTGACTGGTGATCTGGATTTGCCCGGGTAGTTGCGATGGCTGTTGGATTTCTCCGTCTTCCACGCTGGCGCCGGGGCCAATAAAACGATCCGGGACGATGACCGTGGGCTTTTCCGAGTCGGGGATGGTTAGCGTCTTGTCAAGTGGTGTAAAAAGGGCATCGTGCGGCAGGGCGTGAATTTGTTAAGAAACACCGTCAGGTTTCCTTTTTGGGAGGTTTTTCGAGCAGCGCACGCATCGAGCCTTCGCTGAAATAACGGCGTCCCACCGCCCATTCGGTATCCACTTCAATCAGCAGAGCACCGACCAGGCGGATCAGCGAGCCTTCATCCGGGAAGACCTGCACCACGTCCGTGCGGCGGCGGACCTCCCGGTTCAGGCGTTCCACCAGGTTGTTGGTCGCCAGTCGCTTCCAGTGTTCTTCCGGGAAGTGCATGAAAGCCAGGATGTCGTCTGCGGCCTGCTCCAGCAAGTCGGCAGCCTTCGGCCATTGGTCTGCCAGTTCTTCCCGGACTTTGGTCAGTTGCGCCTGTGCGCTTTCCAGGTCAGGCTGTGCGAAAATGGTGCGCACCCAGGCGGCCACCGCCTTCTTGTCCTTCCGGGGGACATGGGCCAGCAGGTTGCGCATGAAGTGTACCCGGCAACGCTGCCAGGTTGCGCCGTAGAACACCTGGTCAATGGCCTGTCGCAGGCCTTCGTGGGCATCGCTGACCACCAATTGCACCCCGCTCAACCCGCGGGCGACCAGATTACGCAAGAACTCGCTCCAGAAGGCGGCGCTCTCGGCGGCTCCCACCGCCAGGCCCAGGATTACCCGTCTGCCGTCTTCCCGGATGCCCACCGCAATCACCAGGGCGACACTCACCACCCGGTGGTTGACCCGCACCTTCGGGTAAAGCGCATCCAGAAAGACATACGGAAACTCGCCTTCCAGCGGACGGCTGCGGAAGCCTTCCACTTCTTCTTGCAAGCCTTGCGTGATGCGGCTGACTTTGGACTTGTCCATCTTCTCCAGGCCCAACTCCTTCACCAGCCGCTCTACCTTGCGGGTCGAGATGCCCTGCACATACGCCGTCTGGATCACGTTCAGCAAGGCTTGCTCTGACCGCCGACGAGGCTCCAGCAGCCATTCCGGGTAATAACTGCCCCGCCGCAACTTCGGAATCTTCAGTTCGATTTCCCCGACCCGCGTCTCCCAGCGGCGTTCCCGGTACCCGTTGCGCTGGTTGCTGCGCTCTGCGCTGCGTTCGTACTTTTGCGCTCCAACCCGCTCCGCCACTTCGGCTTCCATCAACAGATGCGTCACCACTTTCAGACTTTCTCGCAGAAAGTCTGCATCCGCTTCCAGCGATAACTTGTGAAGGTACTCCAAAAGGTTTATACTTTGAACGGTCATCGTGTGTCATCTCCTTTCTGCTTTCTTCATCCTCAGGAAACCACACGATGACCTTTTTTTCAACCTCGAATTTACACCACTTTTTGAGATTTTATC
>JALVNE010000018.1 GCA_027026755.1 Sedimenticola sp.
TGTCCCGCGTCAACTATCTTGTCCGGTTTGACGACAATTACGATGGCCGGTTGAGTGCCTGTTTATTTTGCTTTATTTTTTCTGCGGTAACTTTCTCCTTCAATTTCAATAATGGTTGAATGGTGGATAATGCGATCAATAGCCGCCACGGTCATTAAAGCATCAGGAAAGATCTGATCCCAGTGACTGAATGGCTGATTAGAGGTAATGATCAGGCTTCCGCTTTCATAACGATGTGCAATAAATTCAAATAATACCTGGGTTTCTGAATCAGTCTTTTTGACATAGCCAATGTCATCAATGATCAGAACCCGGTACTTATCCAGGCGGGTCATAAAAGTCATTAAATCCAGTTCTTGTTTGGCCTGCTGTAATAACTGCACCAGTGCCGTTGCCGGAAGCCACTTAACCCGTATACCCTGCTCAATCAGGTGTGCGCCTAAAGCGGCTGCAATATGGGATTTACCGACTCCAGACGGGCCAATGAGCAGGATGTTTTCTGCTCTTAAAGCCCAGTCGGTATTATCCCGGCACTGGTGTACCTGATGCTGGATTGACGGTGATAATTCCTGCAACTGCAAAGTAGCAAAGCTTTTACCCTGTGGTAATTTAGCCTCCCGTGTCCAGTTGACGATGCGTCGCTGATAACGGTGAGCGACCTCCTGCTCACAGAGCTGGCACAGAAACTGGCTAAAGCTCCAGGAGTGCTCAATGGCTTTTTGTTCCAGTTGTTCAAAATGCTGTTTAAAGGTGGGTAACTTCAGCTCTGATAATAAGACCGGCAGCGATTCAGACATGCTTCACCTCCTGCTGGTACCACTGACCTTGCAAAAGCTGATCATAATCAATAATGTTATGTTGGCGCAGCGGGATATCCGGTGGGTCGCCGGGCAGTAAATAGCGGGCCTGTATGGCTTTTAAATCCGGCAGTTTACCGTCTTTGTCCTGTTGCAATAAATCATTGGCCAGAATGCTTTCACAGTCATAGTCATAAGCGATACGCAAAACACCCACAATCCATTTACAGGCCTGACGGGGCTCAAATTGCTCATCGGCTATCTGCCATAGTCGTTTATAGGAGTCACTGGGTAATAAGTCCTCTCTTAACTGGGAAAACCGAAAAGCCTGGGGTTTGGCGGCCAGGGAGTGAATGATGTGTTTATAATCAATACGGCGTGCACGACCGCTTTTAGTCTCTGGGTAGACTCTGGGCAGTCTGACCACACGGGTTTGACCCACAAAACATTCCAGGTGGTCATGATACAGGTGTACCTTAAGCCTTTCTCCAATTAAACGGGACGGTACGCTATAGAGACTGCGTTTGATCTCAATGGTACTGCTGGTGGTGACTTTAACACTGAGCTCAGTATAATCCGTAAAGCGGTATTTGGGTAAGGGCTTTAATTGAGCCTGCTCCTGTGCAAAACGGGTCTGACAGCGTCTGTTTAGTTTATCAACAATGCGCTCTATGAACTGCTGATATTCTCTTAAACTGGAAAAGTCACTGCTGCCGCGCAGTTTCAAAGCCTGATCCAACCGGTGTTTAAAGGTGCTATGGGCTCGCTCTACTGCGCCATTTTCATGGCTAACACCCAGGTTATTGGTGGTGGGCTTCATACCATAATGGGCACACAGTGCTTTATAGTTGCGGGTTAATTGCTGTTGTTCACTGTGGTTATTATAAGCCGCACTGAGGCTGTCAGTACGATGCTCTGCAGGGGCTCCGCCACATCGCTTTAATGCGTTTTGTAATCCATCTGCTAAAGCCGAATAGCTTTCTCCTCCCATAACAGTCTGGACATAACGCCATTGACTGTGAGCCAGGTAGTATTGGTACAGTAAATGTTTAAATGGCTTTCCGGCCACAGTAATCGGACTGTCAGGATGACTAAAGTCTGACAGCCCCTGTTGTCCAGGAGGTACGCATTGGCGAAAGATAACGGCTTTGTCCGGCCCCTGGGTCGCATGCCAGTGTTTTACCCGGCGTTGCAGTGTTCGTAACAAACTGTAAGGATAATCACCTGGATAGTGTTCTTCCAGATGTTCCCAGAGGGTTAAGCCTGTCAGGGTGGGTTCATTTTCCAGCAAGGGAGCCAGTTCTGTGTCCCATACGTCTTCAAGTGGATCTTTGCGTGTTCGCCAGTGCCTCTGGCCAGATTCATTTCGCTCTCCTTTTTCTATCCGTCTTCCGGAGCGGACGCTGATCCCGGCTTTATTAGCGGAAACTTCCTGAGTTAAACCTGATTGTCTGTGTTTCATATAACAATTCTCCTGTCTTTGAGTGATGTGTTGTCCTGACAAGTGCTTTCTCCACAAGAAAAAGTACTTATCTTAATTCATCACTCAACCGGCCATCGTAATTGTCGTCAAACCGGCCAAGATAATTGTCGCCTAATA
>JALVNE010000019.1 GCA_027026755.1 Sedimenticola sp.
GGTTTTCATGTCGATATCAGGCATGGCGTCACCCCTTCATGGTGTCGAGGTCATCGACATCGATGGTGCGGCGGTTGCGGAACAGCACGATGAGTATGGCCAGGCCGATGGCCGCCTCCGCCGCCGCGACCGTGAGAATGAAGAACACGAACACCTGCCCCGTCACGTCTCCAAGAAAATGGGAGAAGGCCACGAAGTTGATGTTCACCGCCAGCAGCATCAGTTCGATGCACATGAGCAGCACGATGAGATTCTTGCGGTTGATGAAGATACCCGCCACGCTGATGACGAACAGCAGGGCGCCAAGAATCAGATATTCAGACAGGGAAATCATCAGCCCTTCTCCTCCGCCGCCATCTTGACGATCTTCAGGCGGTCTTTCTTCTTCACCATGTGCTGCTCGGTAACATTCTGGCGCTTGGTCTGGGGCCGCTTGCGCAGAGTCAGGCTGATGGCGGCAATCATGGCCACCAGCAGGATCACCGCGGCGATCTCCAGAGCGTACAAATGCTGGGTGAACAGGGACAGGCCCAGTTCAGCCGTGTTGTTGTAGTCCGCCGGAGCCGGCTCGGGGGCAGCGTATTTCGCCAGACCAAAGTGCCTGGGTCCCAGTACCAGGGCCATTTCCATGAACATCACGGCGCCCACCAGCACGCCAAGAGGCAGATGCCGCACGAAACCGGCGCGCACCGTGGCCAGGTCGATGTCCAGCATCATGATGACGAACAGGAACAGCACCATCACCGCTCCCACGTACACCAGTACCAGGGCAATGGCCAGGAACTCCGCCTCGGCGAGGATCCAGATGCCCGCCATATTGAAGAACACCAGCACCAGGAACAGGGCCGAATGCACCGGGTTGCGCCGGGTCACCACCATCACCGCCGCACCCAGCAGGATGATGGCAAACATGTAGAACAGGAATTTCTCGAAGCTCATGTCTCTGTCACCGGTATTTCGCCTGGGCCGCGCGGTCTTCGGCCAGCTGCGCCTCGTATTTGTCGCCCATGGCCAGGAGTTTTTCCTTGGTCATGATGTAATTGCCCGCCGCCTTGTCCGTATCCTCGAAATGATACTCGTACAGGCGCGTCTCCACGATGGCGTCCACGGGACAGGACTCCTCGCAGAAGCCGCAGAAGATGCACTTGAACAGGTCGATGTCATAGCGCGTGGTGCGCCGCGAGCCGTCCTCGCGGGGCGCTGCCTCGATGGTGATGGCATTGGCCGGACAGACTGCCTCGCACAGCTTGCAGGCGATGCAGCGCTCTTCGCCATTGGGATAGCGGCGCTGGGCATGCAGGCCGCGAAAGCGCGGCGATACCGGCGCCTTTTCCTCGGGATAGTTCAGGGTGAACTTCTTGCGGAACAGGTAACGCCCGGTGACGCTCATGCCCTTGAACAGTTCCAGCAGGAACAGGGAGCGGATGTAGTGAATCACGGTTTTCATGTTTCAGCTCCTCCTACTGGTACCAGGGACCGATGTCATAGACCTGCATGGCGCCCGCCACGAAGATCCAGACAATGGTGATGGGAATGAAGATCTTCCAGCCCAGGCGCATGATCTGATCATAGCGGTAGCGCGGGAAGGTGGCGCGGAGCCACAGGAACAGGAACATGAACACGAAGGTCTTGGCCACCAGCCAGACGATGCCTGGCACCCAGGCGAACCAGGATTCCATGAAGGTGCCCTGGAAAGGCGACAGCCAACCACCCAGAAACATCAGCGCCGTGAGAGCGGAAATGAGAATCATGTTGGCGTATTCCGCGAGGAAGAACACGGCGAAGGCCATGCCGGAATAATCCACATGAAAGCCCGCCACGATCTCCGACTCCCCTTCCGCCACGTCGAAGGGCGCGCGGTTGGTTTCGGCCACGCCGGAAATGAAATAGATCACGAACAAAGGCAACAGGGGCACCCAGTACCAGTGCCAGAAGCCCCCTGACTGCCCCGCCACGATCTGCCCCAGATTCAGACTGCCCGCCGCCACCAGCACCCCCACCAGGGCGAAGCCCATGGCGATTTCGTAGGAGACGATCTGCGCCGCGGAGCGGATGGCGCCCAGGAAGGCATATTTGGAGTTGGAGGCCCAGCCGGCAATGATGACGCCATAGACGCCGATGGAGGTCATGGCCAGCAGATAGAGCAGCCCCGCGTTGATATTGGACAGCACCAGCCCCGTATCGAAGGGAAACACCGCCCAGGCCGCCAGGGCCGGGCCGATGCTCAGCAAAGGCGCGATCAGGAACAAGGTCTTGTCCGCGTGGGTGGGCAGGACGATTTCCTTGAACATGAGCTTGAAAGCATCGGCAATGGGCTGCAGCCAGCCTTTCGGCCCCACCCGGTTTGGCCCCAGGCGGATCTGCATGTAGCCGATGATCTTGCGCTCGGC
>JALVNE010000020.1 GCA_027026755.1 Sedimenticola sp.
CCCTCCCAGCCCAGCACCTCGGCATCGGGATGACTGGCGGTGGGCAGCACCGGCGACAGCAGGGCGAAGTCCACGCCCTTGTCCCGGGCCAGGGCCAGTTCCCGGGCATCATGGCAGGAGGCCCCCAAGAGCAGGCCGGAACAGTCTTCCCGGGTTCTCATGGCCGCCAGACGACGCCTGTCCAGGTGCAGACCATGAGCGCCTGCCTGCCGGGCAAGTTCCAGGGGGCCGTTCAGCAGCATCCTGGCCCCGTACTGGTCGCAAAGCCGGCGCGAGGCCAGGGCCAGATCCGCCAGGGCCTGATCTTCCAGCCCGAAGACGCGAAACTGCACCAGGGAAATGCCGCCATCCAGAGCAGCGCGCAAGTCGTCGAGAAACCCCCGGGAATCGGGCACGGATGGCGGGGTGATGAGATAGACAGGAGGGAGACTGAGTGCCGTTGTTATGGGCCGGTCCGCCGCGGGCATGGGCCACTGGGACAACTCATCCACAGCCACCCAGGAAAGGGGCTGGCGCTCCCGGCCCCGGGGCTCCCCCTGCCAGGCGGTGATCAGCCAGGTGTCGAGCAGCACCCTGCGGTCCTGGTACTCATGGGCAACCCGTATCAGGGGCCGAATATCCCGGATGCTGATACCCAGTTCCTCGTCCAGCTCCCGGGCCAGGGCCTGCTGCACGCTTTCCCCCGGCTCCACCTTGCCGCCGGGGAACTCCCACAAGCCCCCCTGGTGGGCATCCGTCCTGCGCCGGGCCAGCAGCACCTGGCCGTCCGCCCTTTGCAATACACCGACCGCCACATGCAGCACAGACTTAATGTGGAAATACACCCAGTAATCCCCCCCTCTCCCTAGCCCTCTCCCCCGAGGGGGAGAGGGAATTTCCATGATCTGGGGTGTGGGGCTGTCCCCTCATGAAAGTTAATGTGGAAATACAACGATAAGCTCCCTCCCCCGCGTGCGGGGGAGGGTTGGGGAGGGGGGTGAGCATTTATCGCCCCCCTCTCCCTAGCCCTCGGCAACTGCTCCATGCGTTGCTCTACCTCCTGCATCCATGCAGTCGTCTCCCCCGAGGGGGAGAGGGAATTTCCATGATCTGGGGTGTGGGACTGTCTCTTCATGAAAGTCAAAACAATATTCTGGCTTATCGTATTTCATGTGGTGGTTGGGGTCGGAGTCGAATGGGGAAGATGATACAGCCAGGCACCATGATCGTAGGTCGGGCTTCAGCCCGACAACAGCGGCCCAGCCGGAGCAATGTCGGACTGAAGTCCGACCTACTGATACGTTTTTTTCCATCATCCAGGACGTGCATGAAAATCAGGTCCGGTATTCCGCGTTGATCTTCACGTAGTCGAAAGACAGGTCGCAGGTGAGTATGCGCGCGGCGGCTTCTCCCCGCCCCAGGGCGATGCGGATACTGAAGGCCGCCTTCTCCATCACCGCCTGCCCGGCCTCCTCGGTGTAACCGGAATCCCGCCCACCCGCGCTGACGATGCACAGGTCATCCAGCCAGATGCGAACCCTGTCGATATCCAGCCCCTGTACGCCAGCCCGTCCGACAGCAGCGAGAATGCGCCCCCAGTTGGGATCGGAGGCGAACAGGGCCGTCTTCACCAGGGGGGAATGGGCGACGGTATAGGCGACATCCCTGGCCTCGGCTTCGCTAGACGCTTCCTCCACCCGTATCTCCACGAGCTTGGTGGCTCCCTCGCCGTCTGCGACGATGGCGGTTGCCAGTTCCATGCACACTTCCTGCACGGCCTGGCGGTACAGGCGCCCTGCCTCGCTGTCGGCGTTGCTGACATCCATGCCAGATGCCCCGCTGGCCACCAGCACACAGGCATCGTTGGTAGAGGTGTCGCCATCTACGGTGATGGAGTTGAACGAAGGCGCCACTGCATCTTCCAAAATCTGTTGCAGGCTGTCCCTGTCACAGAGGGCATCCGTGGCCACATAGGCCAGCATGGTGGCCATGTCCGGGCGGATCATGCCCGAGCCCTTGCACATGCCGGTGACAGTGAGCATCCGACCATCCACCTCGAAGCGGCGGCTGGCCAGCTTGGGCCGGGTATCCGTGGTCATGATGGCCCGCGCCGCCGCCTGCCAGTTGTCTTCCTCCAGCCCCGACAGCAAGCCGGGAATGGTGCGGGCAAAGGGTTCCGTGGGCAGGTCTTCGCCGATGACGCCGGTGGAAAAAGGCAGAACCTGGTTCATGGCTACGCCCGTGGCCGCCGCCAGCAGGCGGCAGGTTTCGACACAGGCCGCCAGGCCATTCTCCCCGGTGCCGGCATTGGCGTTGCCGGAATTGATCAGCAGGTAACGGGGGGCGACCTTCGCCAGATGCTGACGGGCCACCACCACCGGCGCTGCGCAAAAGGCGTTTTGGGTGAAAACGGCGGCAACGGCGCTGCCTTCGGCCAGCTCCATGAGCACCAGATCGTCACGATCCCGGTAGCGGATGCCAGCCGCGCCTGCTGCCAGGCGGACGCCTGAAACGGGAGCGATCTCAGCCATGACGCGCCTACTGCAGCTTGCCGTGGCAATGCTTGTATTTCTTGCCCGAGCCGCAGGGACAGGGCTCGTTGCGCCCGATCTTGCGGTCAGGCCGCACATAGGGCTGTTGGGGCGCCTGCTCGGCTTCCGGCGCCTCGGCCGCCGCCTCCTCGGGCAGGCCCTCGAAGGACTCGTGCTTGAACTCGAACTCGCTCACCTGGGGCTCCATTTCCAGAGGAGGCGCGTCCGCCAGCTGGATCTTGCTGAGAATTTCCACCACCTCACGCTTGATGGCGTCCAGCATGCCGGCAAAGAGTTCGAAAGCCTCGCGTTTGTATTCCTGTTTGGGATTCTTGGCGGCAAAACCGCGCAGATGTATGCCCTGACGCAGATAATCCATGGCCGCCAGATGTTCCTTCCAGTGGGTGTCCAGAGTCTGCAGCATGACCGCCTTCTCGATGTAGCGCATCTGCTCCTCGCCGGCCATGGCCACCTTCTCCTGGTAGATTCTTTCCAGTTCTTCCAGAATGCGCTGGCGCAGGGGCTCCTCGTGCAGGCTGTCGTCCTCGTCCAGCCACTGCTGGATGGGAAGATCCAGATCGAAGCGCTCCTTCAGCGCTTCTTCCAGCCCGGGAATGTCCCATTGTTCCTCGATGCTGTGGGGCGGGATATAGGCGTCTATGACCTCGTTGAGCACTTCCTCGCGCAGGGCCGCAATGGTGTCCGAGATGTCCTCGCTGTCCATGAGTTCGTTGCGCTGCTCATAGACCACCTTGCGCTGGTCGTTAGCCACGTCATCGTATTCCAGCAGCTGCTTGCGGATGTCGAAGTTGCGGCCTTCCACCTTGCGCTGGGCATTCTCTATGGCCTTGTTCACCCAGGGGTGTTCGATGGCCTCGCCTTCCTTCATGCCCAGCTTCTGCATGAGCTTGCCCACCCGCTCGGAGGCGAAGATGCGCATCAGGCTGTCTTCCAGGGACAGGTAGAAGCGGCTGGAACCAGGATCGCCCTGGCGACCGGAACGGCCACGCAGCTGGTTGTCGATACGCCGGGATTCGTGGCGCTCGGTACCGATGACACGCAGGCCGCCGGCTTCCAGCACCTTGCGATGGCGTTCTTCCCAATCCTTGCGCAGGGCTTCCTTTTGCTCCTCCGTGGCATCGGGCCCCAGGTCTTCCATTTCCACGTCCAGGTTGCCGCCCAGGACGATGTCCGTGCCCCGCCCCGCCATGTTGGTGGCGATGGTCACCGCCCCCGGCAGGCCGGCCTCGGCCACGATGCGCGCTTCGCGCTCGTGGTGCTTGGCGTTGAGCACCTGGTGCTCGATGCCGGCCTTTTGCAACAGCTCGGACACCAGTTCGGACACCTCGATGGAGGCGGTGCCCACCAGCACCGGCTGGCCACGCTTCACGCAGTCGCGGATGTCCTCGACGATGGCGTCGAATTTCTCTTTCGCGGTGAGATATACCAGGTCCGTCTGATCGTCCCGCTGCATGGGTTTGTTGGTGGGGATGACCACCACTTCCAGGCCGTAGATCTGCTGGAATTCGTAGGCTTCCGTATCCGCCGTGCCGGTCATGCCCGCCAGCTTGTCATACAGACGGAAGAAGTTCTGGAAGGTGATGGAGGCCAGGGTCTGGTTCTCCTGCTGGATCTGCACGCCCTCCTTGGCCTCCACGGCCTGGTGCAGGCCCTCGGACCAGCGCCGTCCCGGCATGGTGCGGCCGGTGAACTCGTCCACGATGATGACCTGGCCGTCGCGCACGATATAGTCCACGTTGCGATGGAAGAGCACATGGGCGCGCAGGGCGGCCATGACATGATGCATGAGCATGATGTTGGCCGTGTCGTAGAGGCTCGCATGCTCATCCAGCAGGCCCATTTCCGTGAGCATCTGCTCCACGTGCTCGTGGCCCTCGTCACTGAGGAACACCTGCTTGGCCTTTTCATCCACGGAGTAGTCACCGGGGCCGAAATCCGGTTTGCCTTCCTCGTTGGTGATGGGTTCCTGGCGGGTGAGGCGGGGAATGATCTGGTTGATCTTCTGGTACAGCTCCGAGCTGTCTTCCGCGGGGCCGGAGATGATCAGGGGCGTGCGCGCCTCGTCGATGAGGATGGAGTCCACCTCGTCCACCACCGCGTAATGGCGGCGCTGCACCCGCTGTCCGGCCTCGAAAGCCATGTTGTCGCGCAGGTAGTCGAAACCGAATTCGTTGTTGGTGCCATAGGTGATGTCGCAATCATAGGCTTCCTTGCGGCTCACGTTCACCAGGAAACGGTGGCCGCTGGCGCCGCCATCGGCATCCGGGTCGAAACGGTAGGAGCTGCTGTCGGGGCCGGAACCGCCGGAGGAATTGATGACCCCGGTGCTCATGCCCAGGAAGTGATACAGCTTGCCCATCCAGGAGGCATCCCGGCGGGCCAGGTAGTCGTTCACCGTGACCACGTGCACGCCCTTGCCTTCCAGGGCGTTCAGGTACACGGCCAGGGTCGCCACCAGGGTCTTGCCCTCACCGGTGCGCATCTCGGCGATCTTGCCCTGGTGCAGCACCATGCCGCCAATGAGCTGCACGTCGAAGTGACGCATGCCCAGCACCCGGCTGCTGGCCTCGCGCACCACGGCAAACACTTCGGGCAGCATCTTGTCCAGGCTTTCGCCTTCCTGCACGCGCTGGCGAAACTCGTCGGTCTTGGCCCGGAGTTCGTCGTCGGAGAGCCCCTTTACGGTATCCTCCAGGGCATTGATCTTGTCGACTTCCTTGAACATGCGCTTGACCAGCCGATCGTTGCGGCTGCCAAACACCTTTTTAGCGATTTTATTGAACATGAAGCGTGGGACCTTCCAGGACCAGAAAAAGGATACGACGGCCGGCGGCAAAACCCGTCCATCGTTTTCGGTTGAAAACAAAAGCGGAATAATACCGCAAACGCAGGAAATTTACCGTAACAACGGGACAGCAAGCAGGACCACGTCATCTAGGCGCCTAAGTTATTGATAACGCTGGGATGGCATCTGCTCGGAAAACCCCGGAGGCATGGATGCCGACGCGGAGCCAACGATGTGCATGGATGCACGAGTGCCGCGATGGCAGGATGCCAGAGAGTGGCCATGGATGCATTTACAGCGTTTTTCCGAGCAGATGCCACCCCAGCCGAAACTTGGATGACGGGGCCCTGGGACAGCAAGGTGGTTTCAGCCACCCTTGATGAAGCGCGCGGGATTGACGATCTTGCCGTCCTTCCTCACCTCGAAATGCACATGAGGACCGCTGGAATGACCAGTAGAACCCAGCATGGCGATGGGCTCGCCCTTTTCCACCCGGTCGCCCACCTTGACCAGATTTTCCTGGTTGTGGGCATAACGGGTGACATAGCCATCCGCGTGGCGGATTTCCACCATATTGCCATAACCGCCATTGCGCTCGGCCCTGGTGACCACGCCAGCGGCGACCGCCAGCACCTCGCTGCCCCGCTTGCCGACGAAATCCATGCCCTTGTGATACTTCTTCTTGCCGGTAAAAGGATCGGTGCGCCGACCGAAATAGGAACTGATATATCCCGCCTTCAGCGGACGACCGGAGGGAATGACCCGGTCATGCACCTCCCGTCCGGCGAGCATTTCTTCCAGCAGCAGCAACTTGTGCTCGCGATCACGGAAGGCGGCCGTCAGTCTTTCCAGTTCGCTCTCCAACTCCGGAAGCAGCACCGGCTCCTGTCCATCCTGGTCCACGCCGCCCTGGGGAGGCTCGGAAGAAAAGTCGAACTCCTGTTCGTCCAGCTTGCCAACTTCCACCAGGCGTTGGCCCAGGGCATTCAGGCGCAGCAGGTTGGCGCGCAGGCTGCCGATGCGCAGGGCCAGAGCATCGAGTTCCGCCTCCATGTCCTCGCGCAAAGTGGTCAGTTCACGCTTTTCCCCGGCCATGGCTTCCATGGCTGCCTGGAGATTCTTGTCTGCGGCGACCTGTACCGCCTGCATGCGGCCATACTGATATCCGGCAAACAGCGCCACGCCAACCAGCGCGACCACGGCCAGCGCCTTTCCCCCAGAGCGGGAAAGCACGTCAGCAATCTTGTTGTTTGCGTCGTTCTTGGACATCGTATAATCAACTCATGATCAGCCAACCACACAAGGTGGCCAGGGTACTGGAAGACGGCGCCCAACTGGGCCATCTCAACCGCATGCTGAAACAGCAGCGGGCACTGCTGGAACAGATCAGGAACATCCTGCCTGCGCCTTTGAACGAGCACTGCCTTCACGCCCGCATCGACGGCGACCGCCTTGTCCTGCACACCGACTCGCCAGCCTGGAGCACCGCGTTGCGTTTTCATGCGCCCCGCATCATCACGGCGCTGAAATCCCAGGCGCCCAACCTGAAGAAGGTCGATGTGCGCATCCTCATCGAACAGGAAGTCAGACCTGCCACAGGCCGCCGGGGTTCCCTGCCCAATAAAACCGCTGCCCTGATCCGCGAACTGGCCGACGGTTTGGAAGACGAAGCCCTGCGTGCCGCCTTCCAACGCCTGGGCAGGGCTTCCAGAGAGGATGAAACCCGTTAAAACCGCCCATTAAAACCGTAGGTCGGACTTTAGTCCGACAGTACTACGTAACAGGCGCCATTGTCGGACTGAAGTCCGACCTACAGCCCGATCAGGAAGTATGTACAGGCGCGATGTAGGAAATAGGCGCCAGTCCGTCTTCTTCCTCGAAGGTCACTTCTTCCCAGGCTTGGGGCGTGGCCACCAGCTTGTTCAACAGCCTGTTGTTGAGCGCGTGGCCCGACTTGTAACCATAGAAGGAACCAATGAGGCTGTGACCCAGCAGATAGAGGTCGCCAATGGCGTCCAGGATCTTGTGCTTGACGAATTCGTCTTCATAACGCAGGCCATCGTCGTTCAGCACCCGGTAGTCATCCACCACGATGGCGTTGTCCATGCTGCCGCCCAGGGCCAGGTTCTTTTCACGCAACATCTCGATTTCCCGGAGAAAACCGAATGTGCGGGCGCGGCTCACTTCCTTCACGAAGGAGGTGGAGGAAAAATCGATGCTGGAGAACTGGGTTTCCTCGGTGAACACGGGATGATCGAAGTCGATGCCGAAACTGACCTTGAACCCCTCGAAAGGCTCGAAACGGGCAAACTTGTCGCCATCGCGCACTTCCACGGATTCCTTGATGCGGATGAACTTCTTCGGGGCATTCTGTTCTTCCACGCCGGCAGACTGTATCAGGAAGACGAATGGCCCGGCACTGCCGTCCATGATGGGTACTTCGGGGGCGCTGACGTCCACGAAGGCATTGTCGATGCCAAGCCCGGCAAAAGCAGACAGAAGATGCTCTACGGTAGAGATTTCCACCCCGTCCTTTTCCAGGGTGGTGGACAGCTGGGTATTTCCCACGTTCTCGGCAGTGGCCGGAATATCCACGGGTTGAGGCAGATCAACCCGTCGGAACACGATACCGGTGTCCGCCGCCGCGGGACGCAGGGTCAGGAATACCTTTTCACCTGTATGCAGGCCCACTCCGGTGGCCCGGATAACGTTTTTCAGTGTTCTTTGCCTTATCATCAGCGCTTGTTCTCCGCCCCGGCCAAAATACCGTTCAGAATACAGAATACCCTAGGGAACCCATCGACAGGACTCAGGGATTTCCCTAATCTACCCTGTTTCTATTGCAATTGCAAATTTCCGCCCCGCCGTCAATCGGCCTGACGGCGCAGGAAAGCAGGGATGTCCAGGTAGTCCATATCCGGCTTTTCCACTGCCCCGGAGAGGTTGTTCTTGTCCGGTCGGCGGCGGATGGCCGTTGGCACTTCATACCCCTCGTAGGGTTTCGCGCCCCCCATCTGGGCCGGTGGAACTTCCTCCACGGGAGCAGCTTCCTCCGCCTGGGCGATGACCGTCTTGGGCGGCGCCACCACTTCCATCTCGGGACGGCTGATCTGTACTTCCTCTTCGTCACCCAGGCCGGTGGCCACCACGGTGACCCGCAGCTCATCGTGCATCTCGGGATCGATGACGGTACCCACCACCACGGTGGCATCCTCACGGGCAAACTCTTTCACGGTGGTGCCCACCTCGTCGAATTCCCCGATGCCCAGGTCCAGGCCGGCGGTGATATTGACCAGCACGCCCTTGGCGCCCGCCAGGTGGAAATCGTCCAGCAGCGGGCAGTTGACCGCAGCTTCCGCCGCCTTGCGCGCCCGATCCTCGCCGCTGGCGCGGCCGGAGCCCATCATGGCCATGCCCATTTCCGCCATCACCGTGCGCACGTCGGCAAAATCCACGTTGATCAGGCCCGGACGGGTGATCAGTTCGGCAATGCCCTGCACGGCGTTCAGCAGCACATCGTTGGCCGCCTTGAAGGCATCCAGCAGGGTGGTGCTCTTACCCAGCACCGACAACAGCTTCTCGTTGGGGATGGTGATCAGGGAATCCACATGCTTGGCCAGCTCCTCGATGCCCATTTCCGCCACCTTCATGCGCTTTTCACCCTCGAAGGGAAACGGCTTGGTGACCACGGCCACGGTGAGTATGCCCTGTTCCTTGGCCACTTCCGCCACCACGGGGGCCGCCCCCGTGCCGGTGCCGCCGCCCATGCCGGCGGTGATGAAGATCATGTCCGAGCCCTTGATGGCCTCGGCGATGCGGTCCTTGTCCTCCATGGCCGCCTGGTGGCCGATCTGGGGATTGGCCCCCGCGCCCAGGCCCTTGGTCAGGCTGGAGCCGATCTGCAGGGTGGTGGTCACCTCCGAGTTGTTGAGCGCCTGGGCATCGGTGTTGGCGCAGATGAAATCCACGCCCTCGATGTTGGCGTTGAGCATGTGGGTCACGGCGTTGCCGCCACCCCCGCCGATGCCGATAACCTTGATTACCGCGTTCTGACTGTCTACGTCCACTAATTCAAACATTGGTCTTACTCCTGTCGTCTGCCTGTATGCTCCTGCCGGGGAGCTGCCTAAACCCAAAATTCTAGAAATTCCCCTGGAACCAGCTTTTCATCCGCTCCCAGGTTGCCCGCAACGCGCCCTTGTTCTCATGGGGCACGTTGATGTAACTGTTCTGCTGTCCGAAGAGCAGCAGACCCACGCCGGTGGCATGTATGGGGTTGCGCACCACGTCCACCAGGCCGGTGACGTACTGGGGAATGCCCAGGCGCACCGGCATGTGAAACACTTCTTCCGCCAGATCCACCAACCCTTCCATCTTGGAACTGCCGCCGGTGAGCACGATGCCGCCGGCGATGAGATGCTCGAAACCGGAACGGCGCAGTTCGTCCTGCACCAGGGTGAGCAACTCCTCGTAGCGGGGCTCCACCACTTCCGCCAGGGTCTGGCGCGACATGCGCCGGGGCGGCCGGTCGCCTATGCTGGGCACCTCGATGGTTTCGTCCGCCGAGGGCAGTTTGCTCAGGGCGCAGGCGTAGCGCAGCTTGATCTCCTCGGCGTGGTGGGTGGGGGTGCGCAGGGCCACGGCGATGTCGTTGGTGACCTGGTCGCCAGCAATGGGAATCACCGCGGTATGACGGATGGAACCGCCCGTGAACACCGCGATATCCGTAGTGCCGCCACCGATGTCCACCAGGCATACGCCCAGGTCCTTTTCTTCCTCGTCCAGCACCGAATAGCTGGAGGCAATCTGTTCGAGAATGAGATCCTGTACCTCCAGGCCGCAGCGGCGCACGCACTTGATGATGTTCTGGGCGGCGCTCACGGCCCCGGTGACCATGTGCACCTGGGCTTCCAGGCGCACGCCGCACATGCCCACGGGTTCATGTATGCCTTCCTGGTTGTCGATGATGAATTCCTGGGGAAGAATGTGCAGGATGCGCTGATCCGCGGGAATGGGCACGGCCCGCGCCGCGTCTATGACCCGTTCCACGTCTCCCGGCGTGACCTCGCCATCATTGATGCCCACGATGCCGTGGGAGTTGAGGCTGGATACATGGCTGCCGGCGATACCCGCGTACACGGACTCGATCTCCACACCGGACATGAGTTCGGCCTCCTCCACGGCGCGTTGAATGGACTGCACCGTGGATTCGATGTTCACCACCACGCCCTTCTTCAGGCCATGGGAGGGATGACTGCCTATGCCGATGATCTCGATCTCCCCGTCGGCCGTCACTTCACCGACGATTGCCACGACCTTGGACGTGCCTATGTCCAGTCCCACGACAATCTTTCTGCCTGCTTTTCTCATCAGCTCTTTTCCTCTGGCCGCCAGCTCACGGCGAAGCCCTGTTCATAACGCAGATCCACCTTCTCCGGCCGGCGCGTTTGCTGCTCCAGCACCGGATAGACGCCCAGCAGGCGCCTGATGCGCCTGTCCATGTCTTCCTTGCCCACCACGATGAGGGTTCCATCCGCCAGTTCCAGCCGCCATTCGCCCCGTTTGTCCAGGAACAGGGCGCTGATGGACAGGCCCAGTTCCCTGAAACGCGGCTGCTCCTGAACAAAGAAATCCAGCATCAGCGGCGCCTTGCTCTCATCGCCGCTGAAATGCAAGGGCAGCCGTTTCTTCAATGGATTGCGTGGGTGAAACACCTGGCCCCGCTCGTTCAGCAGGCCATCCCTGCCCCAATGGGCAATGGCCTGCTCTTCCGTCACATCCACCACCAGCCTGTCCGGCCACACCCGGGTGACGCGGGCATCGGCCACCCAGGGGGAGCTGAGCACCGCTTCGCGCAGGCGCCGAAGATCCAGACCGAAGAAACCACCATCCAGGGCCTGGGCCAGGATCTGCTCGATATTCTCCCGGTCAAGGTTGCGAAACTCGCCCTTCACCTGGATGCGGCGTATGGGCAGGGTGGCGGGATCCATGAGATAGTGGCCCAAGCCCCAGGAACCGGCGCCGACCAGCAGCACAAAACCAGCCAGCACCAGCAGCCGCCAGTGCCGTTGGAAATAACCCTGCCGCCTGCGTCCCTTCATCCCTGACCCTCCATGGAATCGCACAGGATGCGCCATACCAGCTGCGGAAAATCCATGCCCGCCGCCTTCGCCGCCATGGGCATGAGGCTGTGGCTGGTCATGCCCGGCACCGTGTTCACTTCCATGAGCCAGGGCTGCCCCTCACCATCCACCATGAAGTCCACCCGTCCCCAGCCTTTGGCGCCCACGGCGCGGAAGGCCCGCAGGGCAATTTCCTGCATGCCCGCCTCGGCATCGGCAGACAGACCGCAGGGGATGTGGTAGGAGGTGCTGTTCACCTTGTATTTGGCCTCGTAGTCATAGAATTCGCGGGGCGTTTCCAAACGGATCACCGGCAGGGCCTCGTCACCCAGAATGCCCACGGTGTACTCCCCGCCTTCTATCCAGCGCTCCGCCAGCACTTCATCGTCGAACTGGCGGGCCATCACCCAGCCCCGGCGCAGGCTCTCGGCGTCCACGGCCTTGCTGATGCCGATACTGGAACCTTCATGCACGGGCTTCACCACCAGGGGGAAACCCAGGGCGCCGGCCATGTCCAGGCTGTCCTCGCCCCTGATGAGCAGGTATTCCGGCGTGGGCAGCCCCATGCCGGACCACAGGCGCTTGCAGCGCACCTTGTCCATGCCCAGAGCGGAACCCAGCACGCCGCTGCCGGTGTAGGGAAGCTGCAGGGTTTCGAGCAGGCCCTGGATCACCCCATCCTCGCCCCCGCGGCCGTGCATGATGATGAAGGCCCTGTCGTAGCTTCCCTCGGCCAGCACCTGGCAGATATCGCGCCCCACGTCGATGCCATGGGCATCCACGCCCTTTTCCCGCAAGCCGGCAAGCACGGCGGCGCCGCTGTCCAGGGAGACTTCCCGCTCCGCGGACCAGCCGCCCATGAGAACGGCGACCCTGCCAAAACCAGCGGCCTTGATATTCATGCGCGCTCACCCACGATATGCACCTCCGGCTGCAGGTGGACCCCCGTCTGGCCTTCCACGATCTGCTGGATATGGCGAATCAGGCCTTCGATGTCCGCCGCCCGGGCCTTGCCCGTATTGATGATGAAGTTGGCGTGCTTCTCCGATACCTGGGCGCCACCGAGCCGAAAGCCCTTGAGGCCACAGGCCTCGATGAGCCGCGCCGCATGGTCCCCCGGGGGATTGCGGAAAGTGGAGCCGGCGCTGGGCTGGCCCACGGGCTGGCTCTCGTTGCGTTTTTTCAGCAGGCGCTGCACTTCCTCCCGCTCGGCAGCCGTATCCCCAGGCTCCAGCTGCAGCTCACAACCGATGAACCATTCCTCCCGGGGCGCCTGCACCTCCCGATAGGCCACCTTGTATTCCAGGGGCGTGCGCCTGTGGATCACGCCCTGACGGTCGATGGTCTGCACATTGATGACCCGCTCCCAGGTTTCGCTGCCGAAGGCTCCCGCATTCATGGCCAAGGCGCCTCCCATGGTGCCGGGAATGCCGGCGAGAAAAGCCGCGCCGCACAGACCGGCCCTGGCCGCATGGCGGGCCACCAGGGCCGTGGGCGCGCCAGCGCCCACCCGCAGGCGGTGGGTGTCCAGCACTTCGACTCCGTCCAGGCGCCCCTGCATGGCAATCACCGTGCCCCGAAAACCGCCGTCGCGCACCAGCAGGTTGCTGCCCAGGCCCAACCAGAGAATGGGTTCCCCGGCAGGGAGGGACTTGAGAAAATCCGACAGGTCGGCTTCGTCCGCGGGCTGGAAGTAATAGCGCGCCGGACCGCCCACCCGCCAGGTAGTATGCCGGGACATGGGTTCATCGATCAGCAACATGGTGTAGTGACCCGCTGTTTCAACGTTGCTCCTCATGGGTCTTCCTCCTCTTTTTTGGCATGGATGCCGCCTTGCTGTTCAGGGGCTGCCCGGATGCCTCCGGCGTTAGCGGCCCGGCCTGGGGAAACTGACGCGCCGCCAGGGATTCACCACAGCCCATGTGCAGATATCTGATGACATCCCGCTGTTTCATTTGCACCAAACCTCCGACAGCTGCGCTGCCATTTGTCCAATATCTCCGGCGCCCATCAGGAGCACCATGTCCCCCTGGTGGACGATCCCCTCCAACACCTCCGGCAGATCCGCGAGCCGGCTCACGAACACCGGATCGATCTGTCCTCTGGCACGCACCGCCCGGCTCAGGGCGCGGCCATCGGCATCCGCCAGGGGCTTTTCCCCGGCGGCATAGACCTCGTTGAGCACCAGCACGTCGGCCCCCGACAGCACCTCCACGAAATCGTCGAAGGCATCCCGGGTGCGGCTGTAGCGGTGGGGCTGGAACACCAGCACCAGGCGCCGCTCCGGCCAGCCTTCGCGCACCGCCTGCAAGGTGGCGGCCAGCTCCCGGGGGTGGTGACCATAGTCATCCACCAGCATGAATTCGCCGCTGCCGAAATTGCAGTGCTCGTGCACCTGGAAACGCCGGCCTATGCCCTGAAAGCCCGCCAGGGCTTTCTGTATGGCATCCACGCCGACCCCCATTTCCAGAGCCACGCCGATGGCCGCCAGGGCGTTCAGCACGTTGTGCCGCCCGGGCAGATTGAGGCGCACGTCGAAAGGCTGCTGCCCGGCCCGCTCCACGGTGAAAGCTGAACTCAATCCGTCGTGGCTCAGATTCACGGCCCTCAGATCCGCATCCTCGCGGGTGCCATAGGTGAGCACCTGGCGCGTGACCCGGGGCAGCAGGGCGCGCACTTCGGCATCGTCCATGCACAGCACCGCCAGGCCATAGAAAGGCAGGTGGTGCAGAAATTCCACGAAGGCATCTTGCAGACGGGCGAAGTCGCCGCCGTAGGTGCCCATGTGATCCCGGTCCACGTTGGTCACCACCGCCATCATGGGCTGCAGATAGAGGAAGGACGCATCGCTCTCGTCGGCTTCCGCCACCAGGATCTCACCCGTGCCCAGGCGTGCATAGCTGCCCGCGGCATTGAGCCGCCCGCCGATGACGAAGGTGGGATCCAGGCCCCCTTCGATGAGCAGGCTGGCCGCCAGGCTGGTGGTGGTGGTCTTGCCATGGGTGCCGGCCACGGCGATGCCGTAGCGGAAGCGCATGATCTCCGCCAGCATCTCCGCCCGGGGCACCACGGGTATGCGCCGCTCCCGGGCGGCGCGCACTTCCGGATTCTCGTCGGTGACGGCGCTGGAGATGATCACCGCGTCCACACCCTGCACATGGCTTTCGGCATGGCCGATGTAGATCGTCGCCCCCTGCTCCTGCAGGCGGCGGGTGGCGGCGTTCTCCGCCAGGTCCGAGCCGCTGATCTCATAACCCAGGTTGAGCATCACCTGGGCGATGCCGTTCATGCCGGAGCCGCCTATGCCCACGAAATGCAGGCGGCGTATACGTCCCATGGCCTCGGCGGCATGGACCCGGGGGGCATTGCTCATGTCGCGTATGTCGGTCATGGGTTCAGCACCTCCTCGCAGGCATCGGCCACGGCCCGGGTGGCCCCGGGACGGCCCAGGGCGCGGGCGGCGCGGGCCATCTCCAGCAGCCTGTCCCGACTGCCCAGCAAACCGCCCAGTTTTTCCGCCAGGGCCCCGGTTTCGATTTCCGCCTGGGGCTGTAGCAGGGCCGCCCCTGCGGCCACCAGGTACTGGGCATTGCGGGTCTGGTGGTCATCCACGGCATGGGGATAAGGCACCAGCACCGACGCCACGCCCACGGCGGCCAGCTCGGACACCGTCAGGGCCCCGGCGCGGCAGACCACCAGATCCGCCCAGGCCAGGGCCCCGGCCATGTCCTCGATGAATTCACTCACCTGGGCCTCCAGGGCCAAGTCCCGATACAGGGATTCCGTGGCCTCGGCCTTGCCCCGCCCGGCCTGGTGGCGGATTTCCATTTCCGTTTTCTGGCGCGCCAGGGCGGGCGGCAGCTGCTGGTTGAGGGCCAGAGCACCCAGGGAGCCGCCAAGGATGAATACCCGCACCGGCCCTGTCCGCCCGGCCAGGCGCTGCTCTGGAGGTTCCACGGCAAGAATGTCGGCACGCACCGGATTACCCGTCTCCCGCGCGCCCACGGCGGCGGGAAAGCTGCCGGGAAAGGCTTCCAGCACCCGCGCGGCGATCTTCGCCAGCCAGCGGTTGGTGAGGCCGGGAATGGCGTTCTGTTCATGGATCACCAGAGGAATGCCCAGCAGCCGGCTCATCAGGCCACCAGGGCCGGTAACGAAACCGCCCATGCCCAGCACCACCTGAGGACGGCAGCGGCGCAGCACTTTTCCCGCCTGCCCCATGGCGCGCAGCAGGCGGAAGGGCGCCAGGAGCAGACCGACTGCACCCTGGCCGCGCAGACGATAGGCGGCAATGGTGTGCAGGGGAAAGCCCTGGGCCGGCACTGTGCGCCCCTCGAAACTGTCTGGCGTGCCCATCCAGTCCACGTCCCAGCCGCGCTGGCGCATTTCCCTGGCCACCGCCAGGGCCGGGAAGACATGGCCGCCGGTGCCACCCGCCATGATCATCAGGCGCGCCATGGCAGACCTCCCGGGCCTTCCTGCCCCGTGACGTTCTCCCAGTGAATGCGCAGCAGCACGCCTATCGCCAGGCAGGCAATGATCATGCTGTTGCTGCCATAGCTGATGAACGGCAGGGTCAGGCCCTTGGTGGGCAGCAGCCCTACGTTGACACCCACGTTGATGAAAGCCTGCAGGCCCAGCCACAGACCGATGCCATAGGCCACATAGGCCGCGAAACGCCGCTTGCGGGCTTCCGCCGCCGCACCTATGCTGAAAGCCCGCCATACCAGGATGGCGAACAGGGCAATGACGGTGAGGGTGCCCACCAGACCGAATTCCTCACCGATCACCGCCATGATGAAATCCGTATGTGCCTCGGGCAGGTGAAACTGTTTGAGTATCCCGTTGCCCAAACCCACCCCGGTCCATTCCCCGCGGCCGAAGGCGATCAGGGCCTGGGAAAGCTGATAACCGGAATTCTGGGTATCGGCCCAGGGATTGAGGAATGAGGTCACCCGCTCCAGTCGATAAGGAGAGGTGATCACCAGCAGGGTTCCTCCGGCCACGGCCAGCAGCAGCAATGCCCCGAATTGCCACAGGGGCGCCCCACCAAGGAACAACAGCCCAAAGGCCGTGGCCAGCAGCACCACAGTGGTGCCGAAATCCGGCTGGGACATGAGTATGACCACCGCCACGGACAGCAGCAGCACGGGCTTCAATACGCCCCACAGGCTGTGCGCCACTTCCACCTGGCGGCGCACCAGGTAACCCGACATGTAGAAGATCATGAACAGTTTCATGAATTCCGATGTCTGCAGGGTGACAGGCCCCAGCACCACCCAGCGGGTGGCACCATTCACGGTCTTGCCCAGCCCGGGAATGAACACCACGGCCAGCAGCAGCAGGCCCAGGAAATACAGCCCGGTGCTGCCTTTCTCCCACCAGTGGCTGGGCACCTGCAGAGCGACCAGCGCCGCGCTCAGCCCCAGGGCCAGGGCAATCAGGTGCTTGATCAGGTAATGGAAGGCATTTCCGCCCACGGCCAGATGCATGGAGGCAGAACCGACCATGACGATGCCCAGACCCACCAGGGCCAGCACCGCCAGCAGCAGCACCCAGTCCACGGCATTGCCGTGACGGGATATCATGGGCATGGGTTTGGCCACGGCACTCATGAACAGACCCTCGACACGGCGGCCTTGAATCGCTCCCCGCGCTCCTCGAAGCCGGAGAACATGTCGAAACTGGCGCAGGCCGGTGACAGCAGCACGCGATCACCGGGCCGGGCCAGGGCTGCGGCTTTGTCCACCGCGTCCTTCATGTCCGCGGCCTCCACCACCTCCACCTGCGGTGCCAGACAGTCACGGATCTGCTCGCGGTCGCGCCCCATGAGCACCACCGCCCGGGCAAGACGGCCGATGGCCTGTCCCAGGGCGGAAAAGTCGGCATTCTTGCAGTCACCCCCGGCAATGAGCACCGTACGGCTGTCGTCTCCCCGGTCCAGGCCTTCCAGGGCGGCAATGGTGGCGCCAGGATTGGTGCCCTTGGAATCGTTGTACCAGGCAATCCCCTCATGGGTGCAGACATACTCCGTGCGATGCGCCAGGCCCGGGAAGGTCCTGAGCACCTCCACCATGGTTTCCAGGGGGAGATCCAGGGCGGTGCCCATGGCCAGGGCCGCCAGAGCATTGGCCAGGTTGTGGCGGCCCGGCATGAGGAGTTCATCCGCTTGGAGCAGGTGCTTCTCTCCCCGGCACAGCCAGGTCTTCCCCTCTACCTCGCGCAGGCCGAAAGTCCGCCCATCGGCTGGCCGCCCAAGGGTGAAGAACAGGGAACTGGCAGCCCGAGGCATGGCGGCCACCCGGGGATCATCCAGGTTGTACACGCCGACACGGGCGCCGGCATAGATGCCGGCCTTGGCAGCCGCATAGGCTTCCAGGGAGGCATAGCGGTCCATGTGATCGGCGGAAATGTTCAACACCACCGCCACCTGTGGCGCCAGGGAGCGGGTGGTTTCCAGCTGGAAACTGGACAGTTCCAGCACATAGAGTTCATTGTCCTGATCCAGCAGGTCCAGCACTGGCTCCCCCAGGTTGCCGCCCACGGC
Source organism: Sedimenticola sp. (assembly GCA_027026755.1). GTDB lineage: Bacteria > Pseudomonadota > Gammaproteobacteria > Chromatiales > Chromatiaceae > Thiolapillus. The sequence goes on from JALVNE010000020.1 coordinate 17,986, forward strand.
AGTGCGCCGGCCGGCAGCCCTGGCCATCTCTCCCAGGAGGGTGGTCACCGTGCTCTTGCCATTGGAGCCCGTGATGGCCGCCACCGGGGCCTGCACCTCCCGGGCGAAGAGTTCCACGTCACCCAGCACCGGCACGCCCCTGTCCAGGGCATGGCGCACGGCAGGCGTCGCCAGAGGCACGCCGGGACTGAGGACCAGCAGATCGGCATTGGCGAACAGGGCCTCGTCGAAACCACCGAGAAACAGGCCCACGTCCGGCAGTTCCTGGCGCAGGGCTTCCAGGCCGGGAGGCTGCTCGCGGCTGTCGGTGACCGCCACCTGCAGCCCCCGGGCGCTGAGATGACGGGCGCAGGACAGGCCGGTCTTGCCCAGCCCCACCACCAGGACCCGTTTCGGCAGCCGATCGGTTTGCAGTGCGTTTGCCATCATCGTATCTTCAGACTCGCCAGGCCGATGAGCACCAGGATGACCGTGACGATCCAGAAGCGCACGATGACCCGTGGCTCCGGCCAGCCTTTCAGCTCGAAATGGTGATGCAGGGGCGCCATGCGGAAGATGCGCCGCCCGGTGAGTTTGTAGGAAGCCACCTGCAGGATCACCGACACCGTCTCCACCACGAACACTCCGCCCATGATGAACAGCACCAGCTCCTGGCGCACGGCCACGGCCACCACCCCCAGGGCCGCGCCCAGGGCCAAAGCGCCCACGTCGCCCATGAACACCTGGGCGGGATAGGCGTTGAACCACAAAAAGCCCAGGCCCGCTCCCACCAGAGCGCCGCAGAAGATGGCCAGCTCCCCCACGCCAGGGAGATAGGGAATGAGCAGATACTTGGACAGATACAAATGACCGGACACATAGGCAAACACCCCCAGGGCGCCGGCCACCATCACCGTGGGCAGGATGGCCAGGCCATCCAGGCCGTCGGTGAGATTCACGGCATTGGAGGCGCCCACGATGACGAAATAGCTGAGCAGCACGAAGGCCGGGCCCAGATCCAGCGCCACGTTCTTGAAGAAGGGCAGGATGAGCTGGGTTTCCGCCGGTACGCTGGCGGTGACATACAGGGCGATGGCCGCGCCGAAGCCGAACAGGGACTGGCCCAGGTATTTCCAGCGCGCAGGCAGTCCCCGGGAATCGCGCAACACCAGCTTGCGGTAGTCGTCGATGAGACCCACGATGCCGAAGGCCAGGGTGGTGAGCAGCACGATCCAGATATAGCGGTTGCCCAGATCCGCCCACAGCAGCACGGCGATGGACACCGCCACCAGGATCAGGGCGCCGCCCATGGTGGGGGTGCCGGCCTTGGAGAAATGACTCTCGGGACCGTCGTCACGCACGGTCTGGCCGATCTTGTACTGGCTCAGGCGGCGGATCATCACCGGCCCCACCAGGAAGGAAATGACCAGGGCCGTGAGCACCCCCAGGATGGCGCGCAGGGTGATGTAGTGAAACATCTTGAAGGCGGGATCGAACTGCGCCAGGTAATCTGCCAGCCAGATCAGCATGACATATCCTCCCCGCACAAAGCCTGCACCACCTTTTCCATGGCCGCTGCCCGGGAGCCCTTGACCAGTACCGTGTCCGCCGCGCCCAGCTCCGTGTCCAGGACATCCAGCAACGCTTTCTGCGTGGAGAAATGCGCCGCCCCTTCACCAAACCCCCGGCTGCAAAGGGCGCTGAGTTCGCCACAGGTGAGCAGGCGTTCCACCCCGGCCTGTTTGGCATGGGCGCCCAGTTCTTCATGCAGGGCCGGGGCGTCCGCACCCAGTTCTCCCAGATCACCCAGCACCAGCACCCGGCGTCCGGGAGCCTGACCCAGCAGGGCGATGGCCACGCGCACGGAATCGGGGTTGGCGTTGTAGCTGTCGTCGATGACGCGCATGCCGCCAGATCCCCGGCGGCTGCACAGGCGGCCCGGCACCGGCGGCAGGGACTCAAGCCCGGCCTCGATGTCGTCCCGGGAAGCGCCCAGCACCTGGGCCGCGCTGATGGCGGCCAGGGCGTTCATGCGGTTGTGCTCGCCCGCCAGGCGCAGGCGGATCTGCAGCTCGCCAGACGGCGTGTGCACGGAAAACTCGCTGTGGAAGCCCTCCTCGTCCCAGACCAGCCGGGCAGCCGCCTCGGGGCTGCGGACCTGAGCATCTTCGGCAAGGCCAAAGCCCAGGCTGGCGCGGTTCCCGGCCAGCTCCCGCCACAAGGGCGCAAAAGGATCGTCGGCGTTGTATACGAACACGCCGTCATCGGCCAGGCCGTTGAGAATCTCGGCCTTGGCCCGGGCCACGCCTTCTAGGTCGCCAAAGCCTTCCAGATGGGCGCGGCCGGCATTGTTGAGTATGGCTACGTCGGGACGGGCAATGCGGCTCAGGTAGTCGATTTCACCGGGATGATTGGCCCCCAGCTCCACCACGGCAAACACCTCGTCCTGGAGGCGGCACAGGGTCAGGGGCAGGCCGATGTCATTGTTCAGGTTGCCCAGGGTGGCCAGGGTGCTGCCCCGGCGGGCCAGGATGGCGGCCAGCATCTCCTTCACGGTGGTCTTGCCGTTGCTG
>JALVNE010000021.1 GCA_027026755.1 Sedimenticola sp.
GGCGAGCTGATTCGCGGCAATGAAATGGAGTTGGACCAGGCCCGGGTGGATCAGGCCATCGCCGAACAGGCGGCGACCTTCGAGGATCCGGACGAGATCATCAAGTGGTATCAGGAGAATCCCCAAGCCCGTTCGGCAGTGGAAAACGTGGTGATGGAAGACCAGGTGGTGGATCTGATCCTGGAAAAGGCCAAGGTGGAGGATGCACATCTGTCCTTCGATGAACTGATGAACAACGACCAGGGCTGACCGGTCAGGCACGAAAGAGGAATCATGCGCGACGACCACAACAACAGTTTTTCCGATCCCATGAATCTGGGCCTGGTGCCCATGGTAGTGGAACAGACGGCGCGCGGCGAGCGGGCCTTCGACATCTATTCCCGCCTGCTCAAGGAGCGCGTCATCTTCTGCGTGGGGCCCGTGGAAGACCACATGGCCAATCTCATCGTGGCGCAGCTTCTGTTCCTGGAGTCCGAGAACCCGGACAAGGACATTCACCTTTATATCAATTCCCCCGGCGGTTCCGTGACGGCCGGCATGGCCATCTACGACACCATGCAGTTCATCCGCCCCGCCGTGAGCACCATGTGCATCGGCCAGGCGGCCAGCATGGGCGCGGTGCTGCTGGCGGGGGGGGCCAGGGGCAAGCGTTTCTGCCTGCCCAATTCCCGGGTGATGATCCACCAGCCTCTGGGCGGCTTCCAGGGGCAGGCCTCGGACATCGAGATCCATGCTCGGGAGATCCTGCTCATCCGTGAACGGCTCAACAAGATTCTGGCGGAACACACCGGTCAGTCACTGGAGCGCATCGGCGAGGACACGGAGCGGGACAATTTCATGAGCGCCGAGGAATCCCGGGAATACGGGCTGGTTGACGAAGTCCTGGGCGCGCGAAAAGGTGATAAAGGGGAAAGCAGCGATCGGTAAACCGGCTGCTTTGCGCCATTGAACATGGAGGAAGGGCGAGACTGGCTGTTTCTTCCGCGGGCATGGCGCCCGACCAGAATGGGGCAAACCGGTTATGCCTCGGGGAAATGGCCGGTTTTTGCGTTTTTCGGGAACATACGCGCGAATTCCGGGGTTGCTATCCTTCGCTCATGGGATATTATTGGACATGAGTCCCGATCACAGGTAACCAAGTGGTTTTCAGGAACAAGGCATGAGTGAGAATAACGACGGCAAAGGTGATGATGGCAAGCTGCTGTACTGCTCGTTCTGCGGCAAGAGCCAGCACGAAGTAAGAAAGCTGATCGCGGGGCCTTCCGTTTTCGTCTGCGATGAATGTGTCGAGCTGTGCAATGACATCATCCGCGAGGAGATGGAGGAAAATGCCGATACGCCGGATCGCAAGCTGCCCACTCCTCATGAGATCAAGGAAGGCCTGGACAACTATGTCATCGGCCAGGATCAGGCCAAGCGCGTGCTTTCCGTGGCGGTGTACAACCACTACAAGCGCATGGACGCCCCCAGCGGCAAGGACGAGGTGGAGATCGCCAAGTCCAATGTACTGCTCATCGGTCCCACCGGCTCGGGCAAGACCCTGCTGGCGGAAACCCTGGCGCGCATGCTGAACGTGCCTTTCACCATCGCCGACGCCACCACCCTCACCGAGGCCGGTTACGTGGGCGAGGACGTGGAGAACATCATCCAGAAGTTGCTCCAGAAATGCGACTACGACGTGGAGAAGGCGCAGACGGGCATCGTCTATATCGATGAGATCGACAAGATCTCCCGCAAGTCCGACAATCCGTCCATCACCCGTGACGTGTCCGGGGAAGGCGTGCAGCAGGCTCTGCTCAAGCTCATCGAGGGCACCATTGCCTCCATTCCACCCCAGGGTGGGCGCAAGCATCCCCAGCAGGAATTCCTGCAGGTGGACACCAGCAAGATCCTGTTCATCGTGGGCGGCGCCTTTGCCGGCCTGGACAAGGTCATACAGCGTCGTTCCGAGAAAGGCGGCATTGGTTTTTCCGCGGATATCCGCACCAAGGACGAAACCCGCAGCGTGGGCGAACTCCTGCGTGACGTGGAGCCGGAAGACCTGGTGAGTTACGGGCTCATTCCCGAGTTCGTGGGGCGCCTGCCGGTAGTGGCCACCCTGGAGGAGCTGGACGAGGACGCCCTGGTACAGATTCTCACCCTGCCCAAGAACGCCCTGGTCAAGCAATACCAGCGCCTGTTCGAGATGGAAGGGGCCGAGTTGGAGATTCGTGATGACGCCCTGCGCGCCATCGCCCGCAAGGCCATGGCCCGCAAAACTGGTGCCCGCGGCCTGCGCACCATCCTGGAACACGTGCTGCTGGACATCATGTACGATCTGCCTTCCATGGAGAATGTGAGCAAGGTGGTGGTGGACCAGGCCGTCATCGAAGGCGAAACCTCGCC
>JALVNE010000022.1 GCA_027026755.1 Sedimenticola sp.
TCATAGGTGGCGGCATCCACTTTGCATTCGAAGACGGATTTTTGCACGCGCTGACCATAGTCCTGGCAGACTTTGGCGACCCGGCGCAGCCTTCTCCGGCCTTCCGGCGTTTCTGTCGATACATCATAGGTTACAAGAATGAGCATGTTGCGATCTATTTGTGCAAATAAGGGACATAGTCATCAATATCGCCCCGCAGATGACGGGCGAGGAAGCGAGCCTGCAAAATGGGGATCAGACCGATTTCGACCTTCTGTTCCAATACGGGGTGGGTCAGTTGCTCTTTTTTGCGTTCCTGGTAGGCAACGAGGAGTGTTTTCCGTCCCCTGTCATTGAGCAATACACTGCCGCCGGGATTGAAATCGAAATCCTTTTTGCCAATCTGTCCCCGGTTGATCAGGGTGAAGGCCAGCCGGTCGCCAAATATGGCGCGGTATTCTTCCAGCAGATCGAGGGCCAGCGCATGTCGCCCGGGCCGGACGGCATGGAGAAAGCCGAGTTGGGAATCGAGGCCGACGGCTTCCAGCGCGGACCGGCAATCAGTGAGCAATAGCGCATAGAGAAAGGAAAACAAGGCATTGACGGGATCGCGTGGCGGTCGGCGATTCCGCTGGCTGAAGTGGAAGTCTTCCCGTGCCGAAGGTGCGATCATCTGATTGACCTGCTCAAAATAGACTCGGGCGGCATCACCTTCCAGCCCGCGCACAGTGTCGAGCGTTTCTGCATGTTCCAGATTACGCAGATTGACGGACAGCGCGTCAGCGGCCTTTTTCAGCGCGGTGGCTTCCGTTTCCGATTTATTGTCACGGGCGCTGCGCAGCAGTACCTGACGGCTGTTGCGGAGTTTTCCGGCGATGAAGGCACGCGCCAGTTTCAGGGTGATTTCGGGGTTGTCGGCGGCGCGGAACTGGGCCTGGCGCAGCAGAATATTACCGCTGACAGCACCTTCCACGCGGGCATGGAAGCGACCATTCTCATTGAGCCAGACGATGCTGCGTCCGTCTTCCATGCAGCGCGCCATCAGGGCGCTGCTGAGGTTTACACGGCCAATACAAACAATGCCGCCAAGGTGGTGCAAGGGTACCTGGAGGCGCTTTTCCTTCTCTATCATGACGACCAGCGTTTCGCCTTCCAGGCGCAGCCAGGCGCCTTCGGTGGAGACATAGAGGGTGTTGAGCAATTGCTTCATAGTATTAACCCGGCACCAATATAGATGACGCTCAGCCGTGATGCACTGTCCGCCAGCAAGACATCAGGTCGCCGCTGTAGTCATTCTACAGCAAGACCTGCTAACGCAGACTGGCGGACAGTGCATCATGGCCAGCCTTTAATATCAATGAGTTGGGACTTCAAGCCCTGAGCATCACCTATATTGGTGCCGGGTTAATAGATTATCATCCACTTCAAACAGGTGTTCGGCGAGATGGTGGATACGTTCCCCGGCGCCGATGAGTTCAGGCTGGCACAAGTCCCGGAGGGAGCAGGCGCGGCAGAGCGCCGCGTCATCCACCGGCGGCGGCATGGTTTGATTTTCGAGCATCCGGCGAACAGCCCCGGTCAGTGTTTCAACCTGTTGCCGCAGTTGAGGCGTGATGGCAACGGTCCGTCTGCGCTTGCTCTTGTGATGATAGATCGCTCCTTCGGGCACATCCTGGCCCGTCATCTCTTCCAGACACATGGCCTGGGCGGCAAGCTGAATGTCATCATGATCTCGTTTATGCCGCTTGCCCTGCTTGTACTCCACCGGATAGGGCGTTCCATCCGGCAGAAATTCCACCACATCCGCCTTGCCCACCAGCCCCAGCCGCTCACTGTACAGCGGCAGGGCGCGCAGCACGCGGCGGCCCTCCTCCACGCTGATTTCACCGCTGTCCACTCGTCGATGCGCCCGCTGGCCGCGCAGGGTGAACGCGTTGTCGTCGAAGCTCTGCTCCTGATGAATCAGGGCGCATTGGCGCGGGCAGTAGCTGTAATGTTGCAGCGCCGAGATCATGATCGGCTCTGCTGGGACTTCAGGCGGCAAAACGCAGAATTTCCAGCTCTACATTCTTGGCAACCGCCATCTCTGCCTGCTCCATGACACGCTCGGTGACGGCCTCATTCAGGTAGTACTCACCACAGTTATCACAAATCTCTGCCGGCACATCCTTGATCAGCAGCGTGACACCCTCGCGCTGCAAGGTAACAGTTACCTGGCCGGAACCTGTCTGTCCTGTTTTGCAAATAACGCATTTCATTAATTTCTCCTGTTTCTATAGTCTGAATCCCAAATCTCCAATGAAGGAGGATACGCGGTTATGATATGGCAAGCTCCTGTTTTTTCATCATGAGCCATGACGACATGCAGAACCCTGTTCGTCCCCTTCCACAGCA